>JAUVVP010000461.1 GCA_030604585.1 Planctomycetota bacterium
CCTGCCTGCGCACATACTCCTCCGGCGTGACCACGCCCTCGGCGCCCAGCAGCAGCTCCTGCTTGCCGTACCAGTCGGCCAGGGGGCTGGGGCGGTCGCAGAGCATCTCCACTCCGCAGCGGACGCCTTCCTTGTAGCGTTCCAGTTCGGCAGCGGCGAAGCCCCCCGCCGTGACCTCCTTCATCACATCCAGAGCGGCCGCGACGGCCTCGACGAGGTTCGCCACGCCAACGGTCAGCAAGACCTGGCTGATGCCCCCGTCCGAGAAGCCCTGCACGTGGCTGGAGACGTCGTAGACGAGGCCGAGTTCCTCCCGGACGCGGGTGAACAGGCGGGAGCTGAGCCCCCCGCCGAGCAGATGGGCCGCCGCCCGGGCCGAGTCGAACCGCGGGTCGCCAAGGGCATAGGCCCGGTGGCACAGCAGCACGTCGGCCGTGGGAAGCGCTTCGGTCGTGCGGTAGAGAGAGCGCGCCCCCTCGTCCCGGTCGGCCGCGGGCGGAACTGCCCGCCCGGGGGGGCCGCCGCCGGTCTGCATGGCGCCGAAGTACTCCTCCACGTGGCCCAACACCTCGTCGAAGTCGAGCCCGCCGGCCAGGCACACCACCATGTTCCGGGGCGTGAAGGACGCCCGATAGTGCTCCTGCACCGCCGCCCTGTCGAAGCGGGCCATGATGGCCCGGCTGCCGCGCGTACCGGCCTCGTCCACCCGGTCGCGGAACAGCGCGCAGTAGGCCAGCTCGGAGGCGCTGATGTTGCGCTGGTCTTTATCGCGATGGCGCGAGATCTCCTGGGCGACGATGAGCTTCTCCTGCTCTATTTCGGCCTCATCGAACAGGGGCCGCAGCAGCACGTCAGCGGCGATCTCCATCAGGCGGGGCCAGTGCTTGCGGTGCGCCGCAAAGACCACGTTGATGTACTCCGCATAGGTGCCGGCGTCTATGACGCCGCCCAGGTCTTCGACGCTGCGCATGACGGCGTGGGAGGTGGGGAAGTTCTCCGAGCCCTGTATCATCATGTGTTCGAGAAAGTGGCTCAGGCCCACCTGTTCGGGCGCTTCGAAGCGCGGCCCGACCCGCACGCAAACCGAGCAGACGAACGAGTGCAGCGCCGGGTTCTCAACGCCCAGCACGCGCAGGCCGTTCGACAGCACCTGCCTTTTGTGCTCACCAAGCATGGCGCGGTCCCGCTGACAAAAAGGCGCATCGGAGCGACAGAGACGATGGCTGCGCCGGGCGGCCTCAGACCGCCAGGCCCATCACGGCGGCAAGCTTGCGGATCTGAGCCATCAGGCCGGCGAACTGCTCCGGGCGAAGCTGCTGAGCGGCGTCGCAGAGCGCGTTGTCCGGGTCGGGGTGCACTTCCACCAGCAGGCCGTCCGCGCCCGCCCCCAGAGCCGCCCTGCAAACCGCCGGCACGATGCTGCGCTTGCCGCTGGCGTGCGACGGGTCAACAATGACCGGCAGGTGAGAGAGTTCCTTCACCAGGGGTATGATGGCCAGGTCCTGGGTGAACCTGAGCGCCTGCTCGAAGGTGCGCACGCCCCGCTCGCAGAGGATTATGTTCGGGTTGCCCACGCTGGCGATGTACTCGGCGGCCTTGAGCCATTCTTCCACGGTGGCGGCCAGGCCCCGCTTCAGCACCACGGGCATGCCCGACTGGCCGGCCTCGGTCAGCAGGTCGAAGTTCTGCATGTTGCGGGCGCCTATCTGTATCGCATCGGCGTGCTGCACCACCTTCTCGATGTGCTGCGGGCGGCGGGCCTCGGTCACCACGGGCAGGCCCGTCTCGGCGCGCGCCGCGGCCAACAGCTTCAGGCCCTCCTCGCCCATGCCCTGGAAGTCGTAGGGCGAGGTGCGCGGCTTGTAGGCGCCTCCGCGCAGCATCCGCGCGCCCGCCTCCTTCACGGCGCGCGCGGCGGCCAGCACCTGCTCCTCGCTCTCAACGGCGCAGGGGCCGGCAATGACCGTGAAATGGCCCGGCCCCACCGGCACGCCCCCGACCTCGACGACGCTGCGCTCGGCGCGGGCCTCCATGCTCACCAGCTTGTAGGGCTTCAGCACCGCGACCACGCGGTCCACAAAGGGCAGGCCCCCGAACACCTCCATCAGGTGCGGCCGCATCTGCGGGGAGGTCCCGATCGCACCGATGATGGTCCGCTCCTCCCCGCGCGAGACGTGCGCCGTGAATCCGGCCCGTTCGATGGCCGAGACCACCCTCTGCACCTGCTCGTCACCCGCGTTGCGCTTCAGGATGACTATCATCTCTGTCCACCCCTATGGGTCCGGGCCGGCAAGATGGGATTCCGTGAAGGCCGATCTCCGATGGTATAGAATGGGAGGACTCCGCGTCAAGCAGCACCTGCCGGGAGCCGAGTTCATGGCCATAACCAGGGCCCGCGCGTGCATCATCACCCCGCCGGGCGAGGGCGGCATCGGCATCATCGCCCTCTGGGGAGCCGGGGCCGTCGAGGTGCTGGACGAGGTCTTCGTCGGCACCAGACGGCGCGCGCGTGCGCTCGGGGTGGGAGCCATCGCCCACGGCACGATCCGACGGGACGGCGAGGCGGTTGACGAGGTGATAGTCGCGCGCGTGGCGGCGAACGATGCGGCGCCGGGCGCCCTCCGTTTCGAAGTGAACTGCCACGGCGGGATAGTGGCGGTGCGGGCGACGCTCAAGTGCCGCCAGGAGGCCGGGGCCGAGGTCGTTGAGTCGGGCGAGGCGGCCGGCGTTCCCCCGGGGGCGGCCCACCCGCTCTCGGGC
>JAUVVP010000322.1 GCA_030604585.1 Planctomycetota bacterium
CCAGCACCGTCCACGATCTCTTTGCGCCGCCGAATGCCATGCACCACGCACCGTCCGCCGAAGCGGGTCACAGAGCGCCCCGTGATTTTAGGCAGGAGCGGGATGCCGAAGTAAAGCTCAAAGGCAAAAGAGTTTCCGCGGGCGCTCTTGAGGGTGTGGGGCGGACTTCGCGGCCCGGAAGAATTCAGCCGGGCGTCCGCAGCCGCCCCCCCGCGCGCCCCGCACTTGACGGCCGGTGCAGATGCGGTAGAATCGCCTTCCGTCACCCCGGCGCGCGCAGGGGGTAGCGACAGGGCGCCGACGGAGCGCATTGCCGCTGCGCGGGGCCGGGCGTTTTTGCAAGAGCCGCATGGCCTTTGCCGCACCGGCAGGTTCATTACCTCGGCCGGACAACCGCATACGATGGAACAGCCGGAAACCATGCTGAGCCAGCGACTGGGCGAGGCAAGCTACCGCAAGCTGGCGGCGCTGAACAACCCGAAGCTCATCGAGTTCATCGCCGAGTTCGTGGAACTATGCAATCCGGACTCGGTCTTTGTCGCCGCCGACAGCGAGGAGGACCGCGCCTACGTGCGCAGGAAGGCCGTCCAGAGCGGCGAAGAGCGTGAGCTGGCCACGCCGGGCCACACCATCCACTTCGACAGCTATCACGACCAGGGCCGGGACCCGGCCAACACGAAGTACCTCCTGCCGCCCGGCATTGACCTGGGCGAGCGGGTCAGGTCCATCAACAAGGAGGAAGGCCGGCGGGAGGTCCTGGACTACCTGCGGGACAGCCACCGGGGGCGGGAGGCCTTCGTCCGCTTCTACACGCTCGGCCCGGCCGATTCGGCCTTCTCGGTCTGCGCCGTGCAGATCACCGATTCCAGCTACGTTGCCCACAGCGAGGACCTCCTCTACCGGCCCGGCTACGAGCAGATGCGCAGGGCGGGGCCTTCGGCCGACTTCTTCCGGTTCGTACACACGCAGGGCAGGCTGGAGAACGCCGTCAGCGCAGAGTTCGACAAGCGACGCATCTACATAGACCTCGAAGACAACATCATCTACAGCACCAACACGCAGTATGCCGGCAACACCGTGGGGTTGAAGAAACTGGCGCTGCGGCTGGCCATTCGCAAGGCCTCACGCGAGGGCTGGCTCGCCGAGCACATGCTCATAATGGCCGTGCGCGGACCGGCGGGGCGCGTGACGTACTTCACCGGCGCCTTCCCCAGCGGGTGCGGCAAGACCTCCACCGCCATGATCCCCGGCGAGGCCATAGTCGGCGACGACATCGCCTACCTGCGCAAGATCGAGGGCGAGGCGCGGGCCGTCAACGTCGAGAACGGCATCTTCGGCATAATCCGGGACGTCAACGCCGAGGACGACCCGCTCATCTGGCAGACCCTCACCTCCCCGGGCGAGGTGATATTCTCCAACGTGCTCGTCACCGAGGAAGGCACGCCGCACTGGCAGAACGACGGCAGACCCGTTCCCGACGGCGGCATCAATCACAGCGGCCCCTGGTGGCCCGGCAAGGAAGATGAAGCGGCCAACGCCATAGGTGTTTCGCACTGGAACGCACGTTACACCATTCGACTCGAGTATCTGGACAACTATGACCCGCGCCACAACGACCCGGACGGCGTGCCCGTCCGGGGCGTGATATACGGCGGGCGGGACTCCGATACCTGGGTGCCGCTGACACAGGCGTTCGACTGGGCGCACGGGATCGTGACGATGGGCGCGAGCCTGGAATCGGAGACCACGGCCGCCACCATCGGCGCCGAGGGCGTGCGACGGTTCGATCCCATGTCGAACCTCGACTTCATCTCGATACCCATCGGGCGCTACATCGAGGCCAACCTGAACTTCGCCGGCGACCTGCCCGCGCCCCCCCTCGTCTTCGGCGTCAACTACTTCCTGAAGGGGCCGGACGGCGCCTACCTCAACGCGCCTCGGGACAAGAAGGCATGGCTCAAGTGGATGGAGCTGCGCGTGCACGACGAGGTCGGGGCCATCCAGACGCCCGTGGGCGTGATCCCGTTGTACAGGGACCTCCGGCACATCTTTGCCGAGCACCTGGGCAAGGACTACGCGGCCGAGGACTACGTGCTTCAGTTCCAACTGCGCATCCCCGAACACCTGGCCAAGATGGACCGCATCGAGAGCATCTACCGCCAGCAGGTCCCCGACGCGCCGCCGGCTCTGTTCGAGCTGCTGCAACAGCAGCGGGACCGGCTCCTTGCCGCCAGGGAGCGCTGCGGCGACTACGTCTCACCGTTCGACTTCTGAAGCGGCGCCCACATTGCCTATCCTATTGCTGTTGAACGGTTTATGCGGAGGGAAGCACTGCGTGCCGAAGGCGGCGGCGCCCAAAACCCCAAAGTGCCTTGCAAAGCCGGCCCTTACCTCCTATAAAGGGAAGCCGCCAGCGGCAAGGGTGACGGGCAAGAGGCGAGGTCCCGCATGCGCCTGAAAGAGCACGAGAGAAGCTACAGACTGAGCTTCGACAACGGGATATCCGTCGAGATACTCAGGCGGGGCGGCGTCTTCGGCGGGCTGGGGCAGGTGAAGCTGAGGCGGCGCAAGCTCCGCTGCACCGAGCTGCCCGTCATGCCCCTGATCCGGACCCCCGACGGCTACGAGGTGAGCCGGCTTCAGTTCCAGCACATCGAGAAGGGCGAGGAGTCGCTCACCCTGAGCCTGACCCCATACCTGAAGCGCGGCGGGCGCACCGAATGGGTCTGCTGTGACGGCCAGGACCGCCTGCGAGTCGGCCCCTGGGAACAGGACGCCGAGAGGGACAGGGGCGGCAGCCTGCGGATCGTGCTGCGGGCCGTCAGCCGCACCATCGGCGGCACGCAGTTCGCCGGCTTCTCCTATTCCTACAAGTTCCGCTCCCGCAAGTACCGCATCTACCGCATCCACGACCGCGCCACGTGGGAACTGGGCGGGTCGGCAACGGGAAACTCGTTCTGGATGCGGGGGCCGTTCAACGCGCCGCAGAAGACCTTTCGCAACAAGAACGACGCCTTCACAACCGCGTGGTGCCGCTCCGGCGGCGGGACCGTGTTGCAGCAGTTCTTGCCGCTTTTCGGGGCGCTTCAGGGCTTCGCCTTCCAGTTCGACCGCCAGAACCTGCTCGTGACGGCTTTCGAGGCGCCGTTCCACTGCCGTTCGCTCTTCCAGAAGAACCGGGGCGAGAACCACTTCGTCCACTGGCATCAGTTGTGCGCGGACCTGGCCACCTGCCTGGAGTTCCCGGCGCTCCAGGTCCTCTGCGCGGAGAGCCCCGGCGAGGGCCTCCCGGAGCTGGCGGACCGCTACTGCGCCATTCGGGAGGAGCTGCAGCGGGACTACGCCGAGCAGTGCGGACTGGTGCGCGAGGGCGTGGCAGTGAGCGGCCGGCTGGTCGCCGGGGAGGTCCCCTCCGCCGAGGCGCTCCAGCGCGGCCTGGACAAGCTGGCCCACGCCGGCAGCGTGCGGGTCTACGTGTCCGGGCTGATGCGCAGCGCGGCGCAGCGGCCCGACAGCGGCGCCGGCGCGGACGCACCGGTCCCATCCGAGACGGAAGCGCGCCTCAGGGTGAGTCGCTTCGTTGAGCACGCGCACCACCGCGGCGTGGAGGTGGCGGTCTCGCTGGCGGACTGCTGCGCACCGTGGTTGCTGGCGGGGAGCGAGCAGGGAGAGTCCCAGAACCCCGGCGCCGGAGAGGTCGGCGCGGCCCTGGTGGCCGGGGCCTTGCGCAACAAGGGGTCACGGCGGCTCCTGCTGGACCACCTGCGCGGCGTCAAGCGCACGCTGGGCGTGGACGCTCTCTTCGCAGACAGCACGCTGGACGGCATCGCCGACCAGTTCGAGTGGGTCTGGCCTGCCGGCTGTGGGGAGGCCGACGCCCGCTCCGGGGGCGCCGCGCAGAGCAGCGG
>JAUVVP010000090.1 GCA_030604585.1 Planctomycetota bacterium
GCTTCCCTTCAGCCTTTATCCGCGCCGCCTCGACGTCGGCTCTTTCCGCCGCGCGCCTTGCTGTCTCGAGCCCAAGTGCCCAAATAGAAAGCCACCAATGTGAAACATCCCGCTGTCAGGGCAGCTAAGCCGTGAAAAGGGCGAAGAAGGCTCCGAGGGACTACCAGAGAAAGCCTGGGTGCCACGGCCAAACTCGTTTGGCCGTGCCCTCCAGACGCATCTACGGCACGCTCAAGCTTCGCTTGGGCGTGGCACTCACACAGTCCCGCTGCTTCCAACGACCCGACGCACAGACCATTCCGAGCGCCGACAATGCCGCCCCCACTGCTTGAGCGGCACCTTGATCATCTTTCACTTGTCTGGCTTTGCATTTAGGCGGGGCGTCTCGCCGCGCTTGCCGGCCAAGGGGTTATTGCGAAACCCCGTTCGTGACGAGGACGAGCGAGAAGCCCGAGGGCAAGGCGGCAGGCGCAAAACGCCGCAAGCGTGGCTGAAGCCACGTTGAGGACGTTTTGCGCCGACAACACAGCCATCGGGCTTCGCAGCCGGCCGCAGTAGTTCCGGGTTTTGCCATAGCCCCTAAGACGGCCGACCCACCCTTGACGGAGCGTGCGGCTGCGCCGCCCTCATGCACCGGTGAAGAAGCGGGCGCCGTTGCGGAAGACCTGTGCCACCTGCTCGTCGGCGAGGCCGGCGGCGCGGGCTATCCTCTCGGCCTCCTGACGGGTGGGGTAGTCGCCGGGGGCATGGCCGTCGCTGCCGAAGACCAGGCCCGCGCCGTGTTCGAGCGCGAGGCGGGCCACGTGCCCGTTGGTCAGGCTGTGTCCCTTGCGGCCGCTTATCTCCAGCATCACGCCGCGCTCGGCAGCGAGGGCAGCGTCCTCCGGCGTTATCAGCCCGGGGTGGGCCAGCACGTCGCATCCGGCCTCTATGGCGGCCCGGTTGGCGCCCTCGGCGACGGGCTCGACGATGGTCTCGCCGTGGACGAGCACGACCTCGGCCCCGGCCTCCCGGGCCTTGTCCACCAGCCCGCCGATGAGGACCGGCGGCACGTGCGTGATCTCGCAGCCGGGCAGCACTTCCATCTCGCCGTAGGCGCCGGCGACCGCCTCGCAGAACCTGGCCAGGCTCACGATCACGAACTCGAGATTGGAAGGGTCCACGTGGTCGGTGATGACCAGTCCCCTGTAGCCCTGCACCTGGCAGCGCCGCGCCATCTCCGCCGGCACCAGCACGCCGTCGCTGAGGGTGGTATGGGTATGAACGTCGAACATGGGGACCTCGGATGGCTTGTTGTCAGTGGGCCCTTATAGCAGAAGCCGCGCATCCCCGCCACCGAAAAAATCGGGACAGTCACCATTTTTCTTGACGCAAGGCACTATGTGCGAATAGGATACAACGCTGAAAATAGGTGACTGTCCCGATTTTCTCGGAGGCGGCATGCTTGAGACATACATTGCGAAGCTGGTTGAGAGGCGGGACCTTTCGGAGGAAGAAGCCCATGAGGCGATGTCGGCGATCATGGCGGGCGGAGCAACTGACGCCCAGATCGCGGGGTTCCTCGTCGCCCTGCGGATGAAGGGCGAGACGGTGCCCGAGATCACCGGCTGCGCCAAGGCGATGCGCGAAGCGGCCACCCCTATCGAGGTGGGGGAGCTGGACGTGGTGGACACCTGCGGCACGGGCGGCACGCGCAAGGGCACCTTCAACGTCTCGACGGCGGCAGCGCTGGTGACGGCCGGGGCCGGCGTTCCGGTGGCCAAGCACGGCAACCGGGCCGCCTCCGGCCACTGGGGCAGTGCGGACGTGCTCGAAGCCCTCGGCGTCAACATCGAGGCCGAGCCGCCAGTCGTGGAACGCTGCATCCGCGAGGCCGGCATAGGCTTCCTGTTCGCCCCGGCGCTGCACAAGGCAATGAAGCATGCCATCGGCCCGCGCAGGCAGCTTGCCGTCCGGACCGTGTTCAACATCCTCGGCCCGCTGACCAATCCCGCCGGCGCCAGGCGGCAACTGCTGGGCGTATTCAGCGAAGCCCTGGTCGAGCCCATTGCCGCGGTGCTGGGCAACCTGGGCGCCACCCGTGCCATGGTCGTCCACAGCCTGGACGGCATGGACGAGATAAGCCTGTGCGACGAGACCTTCGCCGCCGAGGTGAACGAGGGCCGCATCCGGACGCGCCGCATCGCGCCGGAGGACGTCGGCCTGGCCCGGGGCGGGCTGGAGGACCTCCTGGTCGAGGGGCTGGAAGGCAGCGTGGCGGCCATCCGTTCGGTGCTCGATGGCGAGACCGGGCCCAGGCGCGACATGGTGCTGCTGAACGCCGGGGCGGCCATCTACGTGGGGGGCAAGGCGGATACGCTGAGAGACGGCCTGCGGGCGGCGGCGGACTCAGTTGACTCCGGGGGGGCCAAGGAGGCGCTTCAGCGGCTTGTGGAGCTTTCGCAGGCCTGAGCGGCCGGGCTCAGGGGCCGGTCTCCTTCTGGAGCGCCAGGATCCGTGCGCGCAGGCGCCGGGCTTCGGGGAAGTCGGTGTAGATGGACAGGGCCTTGTTGAGCGCGCGATTTGCATCGTCGTACTCTGCGTTCTGCGCGTAGGCCCGGGCGAGCACGTAGAAGGCCATGAAGTGCCGGGGCTCGGCCTGGAGGGCGTGCAGGCATTCTGCCAGTGCCTGTTCCGGGAGCGACTTGGCCAGATACACCTCGGCCTTCATGCGGTAGAGGTCCGGGGGCACCGAGCCGGCCAGCCCTTCGATGCTCTCGAAGGTCTGGAGGGCCAGGTCCCACTGCCGTGCCTCGACAGCGGCCAGGCCCCGGCGGAAGTGCTCGCCGGCGGCCGTGCTGTCGGAGATGCGCCAAAGGCCCACCAGGGCCTCCCGGCATCTCTTAGCGACGGCCTCGTCGGTGTCTTGCAGGCCCTTCAGCAGCGCATCCTCGGCCCTTTCCAGCAGCTCTTCCCCGAGTCGCAGCAGCTTCTCGTGCTCCCTCGGGTCGTTGGTCATATAGGCCAGTTGTATCGCCGCCACGCGCCGCTCGTTGGTCTTCCGGCCGGCCAGCGACCTGATGCGTCCCTCCATCAGCTCGGCAAGCTCGCGCCGGGTCAGGAGGGATTCGGGGGCCAGGTCCACCACCTGATCATCTTCGGCAATCTGAATGTGCGACAGGCGGGGGCCTTGCTCGTCCGGTTCGGTCCGGTCTCCCTCACGGAAGCCCCAGCGCACCTGGACCAGGACCAGGACGAGGAACACCAGGACGATGAATATGATGGCTCTGGCGGGGACCTCTTCGGAAGGCATCGGCGCCCGTCCTCTGCCCAGGAGATTCTCGACCGCGCCCCGGCACGGTCTGCTGCGTTCTCATCTGCTGCTCATTATTATGCGCGCGGGAGGTGGCCCTTTTCAAGATGCCGGGCGGCGCGCCGGCCCGCCCGACCGCCTCATGGGCCTGGCGGAACGGCACGCCGCGCCCGACCAGATAGTCGGCCAGGGCGGTTGCGTCCATGTGTCCCCTGGCGCAGGCCCCGGCGACGTTCTCCTTCTGCGGCATGATGCTGGAGCCGGTGCAGAAGGCGTCGTCCATGTCGACGAAGTCGAACTCGGGCGTGGACCAGATGAGCCATTCCTCGGCCAGACGCGGCAGGTGCAGCGCCACCAAGCAGAGGTCGCCGACGAACTCGATGACGAAGTCGCGGTCGCTGGCGGCGAGTTAGCATGCTCGCAGGCGGGAGCGCATCTACTTCATCCAGCCTATTCTGTCCGAGTGTGCGTAGTGCAGCGTGCCCAGGGCCCGCGCAGCCACCGTGACCAGGTAGAGCCATGCACCCAGGCCGACGAATGCTCCGACGAACCCGCCCCCTAACGCCGTGCTCAACATCTCCGAGGTCCACGAGCCACCCCGCCAGCAGAGTGCGCAGAACGCAGAACAGACTACGTACGCCAGAGGCACCTTCCATATGGCGGGGAACGTGAACTTCGGGTTGACGGCCCCGACGTGATCGGCGGTGGCCACTGCCAGCACGTTTATAGGCAGGAGGAAGCATGCCAAAACCAGACCTGCAGTCGTGACCTGCGCCCACCAGGGCGGCATTCGCAGGAAAAGACCTGGCGCGGCCAGCACGAAGAACGGTAGGCCGCTTCCGATCATCACAGCTACCAGTTGTCCCAACGGCCGAAGCGCCGATTCATAGAAGTCGTCCCATTGCGGTAGCGAGGGCACGGCCTCCGCATCGTACGACGACTGGCGGATCAGTGAGAACTCGTACAAGGTCAGCAAACCCAGCATGACAAACGGAACAAGCAGCCCTATCAGCGGAATGAACATCACAAACGGTGCCACAAAGACGCTCAGGAACAACCACAGCAGCAGTGTCCACTTGGCACTGCCACGAAGAGGGTAGGCCCAGGAAGTGCCCAGGTAGTACCACCAACTGCGCGATTCAGCGGCCCCAGCAGTCGGCGGCGTCGGCCCGCCGCGCGTATCGGTCCCGGCCGCCGGTTGCGGCACCTTCTTGGGTGACTTCAGTGCCCAGGCGCTCAGCTTCCCCCGGGCATCCCGGGATACGCGGTAGGCACGGCCGCACGCAGTGCACCGAACGGTTCGCCCGGCGTCTGCATCTGATAGGTCCAGAAGGTGCCCGCAGCGGCATTTGAGTTTCATGGCCACGGGTCTGCCTCCATCCGAAGCGCCTGACTCATTCGGCGAGGCGTTCTTTCCACGTGTTGAGCTGACGCTCAACTTCCGAGGGGGATGAAGAGCCGTGTGAGCGGTAGTTCTCGACGCAATTCTGCGTGCCAAGCACCTGATAGACGTCCTCCGCGATGACCTCGCTGAAGGAGCAGAGCTGTTCGAGGCTGAGTTCCTGGAGCGTCACGCCGTCGGCGGCGGCGGCCCGCACGACCCGCCCGACCGCCTCGTGGGCCTCGCGGAACGGCACGCCGCGCCCGACCAGATAGTCGGCGAGGGCGGTTGCGTCCATGTGTCCCCTGGCGCAGGCCCGGGCGACGTTCTCCTTCTTGAAGGCCGTGGTGCGCACCAGCTCAGCGGCCACCTGGAGGGAGCTGCGGACCGTGTCAACGGCGTCGAAGAGCGCCTCCTTGTCCTCCTGCATGTCGCGGTTGTAGGCCAGGGGCAGGCCCTTGAAGACGGTCAGCAGCGCCATCAGGTCGCCGTAGAGGCGCCCGCACTTGCCGCGCAGCAGCTCCAGCACGTCGGCGTTCTTCTTCTGCGGCATGATGCTGGAGCCGGTGCAGAAGGCCTCGTCCATGTCCACGAAGTCGAACTCGGGCGTGGACCAGATGAGCCATTCTTCGGCCAGACGCGACAGGTGCAGCGCCACCAAGCAAAGGTCGCCGACGAACTCGATGACGAAGTCGCGGTCGCTGACGGCGTCTATGCTGTTGGAGAAGCACCGGTCGAATCCCAGCTCCTCGGCCGCGCTCCGGGGGTCAATGGGCAGGGACGTGCCGGCCAGCGCGCAGGCCCCCAGGGGACTGACGTTCAAGCGCGCCCTGCAATCCCCCAGGCGGCCGCGGTCGCGCTCGAACATCTCCACGTAGGCCAGCAGGACGTGGGCCAGCAGCACCGGCTGGGCGTGCTGGAGGTGGGTGAAGCCGGGCACGATGAGCTCCCGGTACTCTTCTGCCTTCTCCAGCAGGGCCCGCTGGCAGTCCGTCAGCAATGCGAGGAATCCATCGAGTGCCCCGCGGCTCCAGAGCTTCAGGTCGCAGGCCACCTGGTCGTTGCGGCTGCGGGCGGTGTGGAGCTTGCGCCCGGCGTCGCCGATGCGGCGTATCAGCGCCGCCTCGATGTTCATGTGCACGTCTTCGAGCGGCACCTGGAACTCGAACGTGCCGGCCTCGATCTCCCGTTCGATATCGCGCAGGCCCTCGCGGATCGCGACCAGTCCCGTCTCGCTCACCAGCCCGCAGCGGGCCAGCATCTCGGCATGCGCAATGCTGCCGCGGATGTCCTCGTGGTAGAGCCTCCGGTCGAACGAGACCGACTCGGTGAACTGCTCCACCATCTGGTCGGTGTCCTTCTCGAATCGGCCGCCCCAGGGCTTCTTCATCTGACCCCGTTCCTTTCGCGGGAAGATCACAGCGCTCGAAGACCCGTGCCGCAACTGATGGTTCATCCATAATCTATTGCAATCCGGGGGCTATTTCAATGCGTGGGGGGAGCAGGACTCGCCGGATGCCTGGTTCTGCATCTCTTGCCACTGAAGAAAGGGATGGCTTTCAAGGGGGACGCGAACCGGCGATTGCACTTTCACCGAGCGGCTGAACCGCTACAATGAAGGCCCCGGTTGCCCGGCACGGGTGAGCGGTCCCTTCAGGCCGTCCGCGAAAAGGAGATGTGGTGAAACAGAGGTTCTACGCGCCGTCTCAGTACCATCTGAGCCTGATGGCGAGGACGGAACGGGAGCTCGCCTGGACGGGGCAGGAGTTCGGCCCGTGGCAGATGCGCCTGCGCGCCAGGCTCAGAGGGCTGCTCGGCGGGTTCCCCGACCGGAGGCCGCCCCTCAACGTCGAGGAGATCGAGAGGGAGGAGACGGACGAGTATGTGCGCATGAAGATCGTCTTCGCCGCCGAGGAGTGCGCCGACGTGCCGGCGCACCTGCTGGTGCCCAAGGGCGAGACCCATCCGCTGCCGGCCATGGTCTGCCTGCAAGGGCACTCGCCCGGCATGCACATCTCCATCGGCCAGGCACGCGACGAGCGAGAGGAAGAGTCCATAGCCGGCGACAGGGACTTCGCAGTCCAGGCGGTGCTGAACGGCTTCGTGGCGCTGGCGCTCGAACAGCGCTGCTTCGGCGAAAGGGCCGAGACCCTCCAGCAGCGCCGCTGGGAGCACGCCTGCCTGGACGCCGTCTTCCACTCGCTGATGCTGGGGAGGACGCTGCTGGGCGAGCGCATCTGGGACGTGATGTGCGCCATAGACCTGCTGCAGGAGCAGCCCGAGGTGGACCCCGACCGCATCGCCTGCATGGGCAACTCGGGCGGCGGGACCGTGACCTTCTACGCCGCGTGCCTGGAGCCGCGCATCCGCCTCGCCGTGGCGTCCTGCTCCTTCTGCACGTTCGCGCACTCGACGATGCGCATACGGCACTGCGGCGACAACTACATCCCCGGCATCCTGCGCGTGGCGGAGATGGGCGAACTGGCGGGCCTCATACCACCCCGCAAGCTGATCGTGGTGGCCGGCGAGCAGGACGATATCTCCCCCATCGAGGGAACC
>JAUVVP010000075.1 GCA_030604585.1 Planctomycetota bacterium
CCGCCAGCTTCTGGGCTGACGCCTAACTGCACGATCGCTTCTTGAGGCACTCCTGGCATCACGCCGGGGGTGCCTCTTGCTTTTCCCGGGCGGAGCACAGACGGTTCAAGCAGGCGGCTGAGACTCGTTCTGGCGAGGGCCACCGGCTTTGCGTCGGGATGAGGGATCGGCTATAAACGCCTTCGAGACCATCTCAGAGGTCCCGTAAGCTCTCAGGGGGAGGATGCAGCCATGACGGACATCGTCATCCAGGTGGGCGATGAGCAGTTCAACGCCCGGCTTACCGATGACCGTGCACCCGATACGGTCCGGGAGATACTCAACGCCCTGCCCATCGAGTCCGTCGCCCGGCAGTGGGGGGACGAGATATACTTCGAGATTCCCGTGGACGTGGGGGAAGAGAACGCCCAGGCCACGGTCGGCAAGGGCGACCTGGGCTCCTGGCCCGCCGGCAACTGCTTCTGCATCTTCTACGGCAAGACGCCGATGAGCACTTCCGAAGACGAGATAGTCCCCGCCTCCCCTGTCAACGTCGTCGGAACCGTCGAGAACCCGGACGGTTTCAAGAGCCATTCGGCCGGCGAGACCGTGGTCGTCAAACTCGCTGATTGAGACGATGACAAGGCTCAGTGTCGCCGCGATAGCCGCGCTCGCTTGCCTGTTCGCGCCACCCGTCCTGGCCGGCGCAGCAGCCAACGGCCGGGAACAAGCCGAGCGACCACAGGCCGTGTCCGAACTCATCGAGCGCATGGCGAAGGACGATTTCAACGGATTCACCGCGTGCCGCAGTCTGATCGAGATCGGAGGACCCGCCGTGCCCGGGCTGATCCGCGCCACGCAGCATGACGTCCCGCGCGTGCGCTACTGGTCAATTGCCGCCCTCAGCGCCATTGGCGACGAGGAGGCCGTGCCGGCCATCAAGCAACTGCTCGATGACCCGGAGCCGGTGGTGCGCGCCGTAGCCGTCTGGCATCTCGGACGGTGGTTCGACCGCCCCGACGTGCGCGAAGCCGTTGTGGAGAAGCTGCGCGACACCAACCGCTTCGTCAAGGGCTGGGCGATGAAGCTCCTGCAGGCGAAGAAGTACCGGCAAGCGGCCGGCGAAGTGCGTGCCCTGATGGAAGATGCCACGCCCGAGGTCAGGTACGATGCGCTGCATACGCTGGCCGTTCTGGAAGGCCGTGATGCCCTCGCAACGATGAAAAAGGTGCTTCGCGAGGACGAGAGCGCCCTGGTGCGCGAGTGTGCCGTCAGGTGCTGTACGGTCATCGAGCCACCAACGCCGCGCACGGCCGACGTGCTGATCTCCGCACTGCGGGACGCGGATGAGGAAGTGCGCAAGGCGGCCGTCAAGTTGCTGCGAAAGGGCTTCGCGCAGTACTTCGGCTTCGATCCCGGGGCGGAACCACTGCAGCGCGAGAAGGCCGTCAGAGAGTGGCGGGACTGGTACGAAGCCAACGGGGCCAGACTGCGCTGGAACGAGCCGAGCCGTCGGTTTGAGGCCATCGAGGCGACTCCGCCTGCGCAGCCGCCGGAGCGGTGACCGGCCTTCGGCTACTCTATCCAAACGCCCGAGAGGCGGCTGGGGAAAGTGCTCTGCCCCCTTTTTCTCCTGCGCCTCGGGACCTTTGACGAGGTCATTCCGGTCAGCTAATCTAAGCATGGCGGCGCAAGGGTTTGTTACGGGCAAGGGCGAGGCGATGTCGGACGTGCGGATAAGGAAGTACCGGCGTGGGGACCGTGAGGCGGTGCTGCGCATCACGCAGGAGAGCTTCGATGGGTTCTGCATTGACGCCAACATGGAGGAGCACTTCGGCCGCATAGCCAACACCACCTGGCAGCAGCGCAAACGGGACGGCATTGACTATGACCTGCGCCGCAACCGAGACAACGCCTTCGTGGCGGAGATGAACGGCCAGGTGGTAGGCTACATCTGCACGCGCATCTACCGTGACCTTGCCACCGGCCACGTGGCGAACATGGCGGTAGCGAAGGACTGGCAGGGGCACGGCATCGGGAAGATGCTGATGCGCGCGGCGCTGGACCACTTCCGGGACTGCGGCATGCGCTACGCCCGTATCGAGACGCTCGAACAGAACTACAAAGGCCAGCAGCTATATCCCGCCTTCGGGTTCAAGGAGATTGGCCGCCAGATATTCTATCTGCGCGAACTGTGACGCGATCTTTTGACATTCGCCTGCCGGAGAGCTACCATGAACTGGAGTCGGTGCCTCAACTTCCCGCAGGAGCAGCAATGACGGGTGTCTCGCCAGAGGAGAAGCCGCTGAGAATAAGGGGCCTGCTCGGCATCGGCCTGGACGGCCGTCCCGATGAAAAACGCCTGACCCGGGGCGAGAACTTCTGCCTGTACGGAGGCTCCAAAGAAACTCACGAGCAGATGGTGGCGACGGCCCTGGAGTTCAACGAGAGGGTCGACAAGCTCGGCAAGAAGCTGCCGCAGATCAATGCGCGGGACCTGCGCGAGATCACTCGTGAGCTGTGGGAATAGGCATCCCGAGGAGTCCACCGGCGCCCGGCCCGCTTGGAAACCACCTCCATTCGCAGAGCAAGGTCCCGCAGCGGAACCCCCCGGCTGCGGGCCTTTCTTCCCCGATGGAATGACTGCAAGAGGAACGCTCGAGGAGACGACGAGATGACAGCGTCGAACGCCGTGACGCCGAAGGAACGAGGCCACCGCAAAACGGTCTTCAGCGGCATCCAGCCCAGCGGGATAGTGCACATCGGGAACTACGTGGGCGCCATTCGCAACTGGGCGGGCATGCTGGACGACCACGACTGCACGTTCTGCGTGGTGGACTTGCACGCCATGACGGTGCCATACGAGCCGCACGAGATGCGGCAGCGGATCGTTGACACCTTCACCCTGAACATGGCCGCCGGCCTGGACCCCGAGCGATGCTGCCTCTTCGTGCAGAGCCACGTCTCCGAAGTGGCCGAGCTGTGCTGGATACTGATGACCTGCGCGTCCATGGGCGACCTGAGCCGCATGACGCAGTTCAAGGACAAAAGCGACAAACTGAAGGGCCAGGTGAGCGCGGGCCTGTTCACCTATCCGGTGCTGATGGCCGCCGACATCCTGCTCTACCGAGCGGAGGTGGTGCCGGTTGGCGAAGACCAGACCCAGCACCTGGAGTTCGCGCGCGAGGTGACGCGCCGGTTCAACAGCACCTTCGGCGAGACTTTCGCCGAGCCGGGCCCGCTCTTCAGCGACGTGCCGCGGCTGATGGGCCTGCAGAACAAGGACAAGATGAGCAAGAGCCTCAACAACTACATCTCCCTGCTGGACGAGCCCGAACAGATCTGGGCCAAGCTCAAGACGGCGGCCACCGATCCCGCGCGGGTGCGCCGCCGCGACCCCGGCACCCCCGAGATCTGCAATATCTTCACGATGCACAAGGCCTTCTCGCCGCCCGAAGACATCGAGTGGTCGGCACAGGGCTGCCGCTCGGCCGAGATCGGCTGCATTGACTGCAAGAGGTGCGTCACGGACAACATGGCCGCTGAGCTGGCACCCATCAGCGAGGAATATCACGAGCTGGCCGCGGCGCCAGACCGCGTCCGGCAACTGATGGAGAGGGGCGCCGAGACGGCCCGGGCAAGGGCGCGGCGGACCCTGGACGAGGTGCGCCAGAGAGTGGGACTGCGCTGAGGCGACGCACGAGCCGTCAACACACGGGACGCCCCTGGATCACTCCCCCTCCCCCATCGCTTCCCGGAAAGCAGCGCGCGTCTGCGGAGAGAGTATGAGGGAGCGCAGCTCCTTGTCCGCCAGCAGGTTCTGAAGGTTCCGGTTGCTGAGAACCGCCTTGATCTGCTGATTGCGCAGGGCGGCGGCAAACTGCTCGTCCTGCTGGAGCTTCCTGAACAGCGGGTGGTTCAGGAGCGTGCGGATCTGCCTGTGTTCGGACAGGCGGCGAAGCACTTCCGGGTCATCCCGCGCGGCCCGCAGCAGCCTCAGGACATCCGTGATAAGGAATCGATCCGCCGGATTGAACCGGGAGACGCCTCGGCGGAGGAACGAGGCCCGGGCAGACCGGACGGCGAACCCGGAAGCGCTCGGAAACACCTTCACTCCCACGTCGGCCAGGAACAGGAAAAACAACGCCACGAACAGGCCGAAGGCGAAACCGAAGGCGGCGCCCAGGATGCGATTCCAGCCTTTGCGCTTCCCCTCCTTGGTGCGGCCAAGGCGCCGGTCGGCTATCGTGGCGGCGACCGCGAGCGGAACGTAGATGCACAAGGCGGCGATGGCCCTGCCGACCAGATAGGCCACACCCGCCGACAGGCCCGTCCAGGCCGTCAGTATCCGGCCAAGGGGGGACGCGAAAGGCCCGCTGCCGAAGTAAGCCACAGCGAGGGCCGCCAGTTCCAGCACGTTCCTGACCGCGCCGCGAAAGTAGCCCCGCACGGCGCAGAACGCCAGGATGGCAATGGCCACGAGGTCTACCATCGGCTCGTTCCCGCCCGGCAAGCTAATGGGAGGCGTTGGCGGCCGCCATGTCCCACCGGACAGCCGGGCGGAGTCTCCGTTCTCAAGGCGAACAACCGTGCCCGACCGAATCCCCCGCATCGGCCGGGAGCGGACGGCCCATCAACTGTACAGGTGCCGACCCTCGCCGCGCAGCGCTTCAGAGCCGCTGACGACGTCCATCAGTTCCGACGTGATGCTCTCCTGGCGCACGTATTGGAACTGCTGCCTCAGCTCGGCCAGGCGGTCATCAACGTTGCTGGCGGCGGACGTCATCGAGGTCAGGCGGGCGCCGTTTTCGCTGGCGTGGCTTTCCAGCAGGCTGCGGTAGAGTTCGACGAAGAAGTACTCCTCGATCAGGTGTCCCAGCAGTTCGGCGGGCGGAGCGGTCAGGATCGGCTCGTAGGTGAAGGTGCGTTCTTCGCCCGGAGTCAGCTCATGCCGCACCGGGGGCATGATCCGTCGGACGCACTCCTCGAAACGTCCCATGGATTCGTAGACGTTGAAGATGAAGAAGGCCTGCTCGGCGCCGCATTGGTGGAAGGCGTCGAAGATCCGGGCCGCCAGCTCCGGCACCTGCGCCTTGATCCCCTCCAGGCTGCTCGGCGTGCGCGTTGCGAGCACGGGTTCGACTCCGCGCAGCGCCAGCAGGTTCCTCCCGCGCAGCCCGATGGCAATGAAGTCCACCCGCCCCGCCATGCGTTCGCGGAACGCCAGGGCGGCGGCCACCACGCGGTCGTTGTACGGCCCCGCCAGCCCCTGGTCACTGGCGAAGACCACGGCCAGGGACGGCGCGTCGTCGGGCGGCTCAACGGGCCCCATTTCGGACCTTTCCAGGACCAGCCTCAGGGCTGTGGTGACCACGTCCGCGTAGGGGCGGATGGCACCCAGCGTGGCCTCGGCGCGCCGCACATAGATGGCCGCCAGGTTCCGCATGGCGTTCACCACGTCCTTGAGCCCCTGGATGCTGTCCAGTCTCCGCTGTAGCTCGCGCAGCTCCGCCATGTCCCTTCAGCCTTCCTTTTCGGCAAACTGCCCTTTGACCTGCTCGGCCAGTGACGCGACCGCTGCGGCATCCTCCTCAGAGAGGCCCTGCCCCTCTTCGACCCGTGCGAGAAGGTCGCCCAGGTGCTCGCGCGCGGCCTGGCGGAATTGCCCTTCGAACTCGCGCACGCGCTCCAGCGGCACCTCCATCAGCACGTCCAGCGTCGCAAGGTGGAGCAGCAGCGCCTGCTCGGCGAGCGGAATGGGCTGGTGCGCCGGCTGCTTGAGCAGTTCGCGCAGCCGCCGGCCTTTCTCGATCGTGCGCGCAGTCTCGGGCTCGAACGTAGTGCCGAACTTCGTGAACTCCTCCAGTTCCCTGAACTGCGTATAGCTGAGGCGCAGTTGCTGCGACACGCGCTTCATTGCCTCGATCTGCGTCTTGCCGCCGACGCGACTGACGCTCAGGCCGATGTCCACGGCGGGCATGAGGCCCGACTGAAAGAGGCCGGGGCTCAGGTAGATCTGCCCGTCGGTGATGGAGATCAGATTCGTCGGTATATACGCGGAGACGTTCTGCGCCTGCGTTTCGATTATGGGGAGCGCGGTCTGGGAGCCGCCGCCGTGCTCATCGTTCAGTTGCGTGGCCCGCTCGAGCAGGCGCGAATGGACGTAGAAGATGTCGCCGGGATACGCCTCCCGCCCCGGCGGGCGACGCAGCAGGAGGCTGATCTCGCGATAGGTCTGGGCGTGCTTGGTCAGGTCGTCATAGACGATCAGCGTGTCGTGCCCCTTCTCCATGAAGAACTCACTGACGGTGCAGCCGGCGTAGGGCGCGATATAGCGCATGCCCGGCGGCGAATCGGCATCGGCCGCCACCACGACGGTGTAGTCCATGGCCTTGCGCTCGCGAAGGGCCTCCACGAAACGGGCCACGGACGAGGCCTTCTGGCCGATGGCCACGTAAACGCAGATGACTCCGCTGCGCGCCTGGCTCAGGATGGCGTCTATGCCGATCGTGGTCTTGCCCGTACTGCGGTCTCCTATGATGAGTTCCCGCTGGCCGCGCCCCACCGGGATCATGGCGTCAATGGACTTGATGCCGGTTGCCAGGGGGGTGTTCACGTGGGAACGCTCGAGGATGGCCGGCGCCTCACGCTCGACCGGTTCGTAGCGCTCGAACTCGACCTCCGGCCCGTCGTCCAGTGGGTGCCCCAGAGGGTCCACGACCCGGCCGATCAGCCCGTCGCCGACGGGTGTGCGCACGACTTCGCCGGTGCGGCGGACCGTGTCCCCGGCCGACACCTGCGTGTCCTCGCCCAGAAGCACGCAGCCAACCTCATCCTCGTCGAGGTTGAAGACGATGCCCATCACGCCGCTGGGGAAGGCGATCAGCTCCTGCGACTGGGCCCCGGGCAACCCGGCCACGATGGCGATCCCGTCGCCGGCGTACAGCACGCGCCCGATCTCGCGCACACGCGGGCGGACCTCCGTTCCGGCGACTGCCCGCTTCAGGCGGGAAAGGGTCCGGCGAGAGGCTTCCAGAACGTTCACGGCCGCTCCTCCTCTCCCTCGGGCTCGGGAGCCAGTTCCTCGAAGCGCTCGCGAGCGGCGGCAAGGACGTCGGCCAGGCTGGCGTCAATCGCCTGCGAGCTGAACTCGACCCGCGTTCCGGCGATCAGGTCTTCGTCGGTCTCGAAGCTCAGCTCCACGGGATCATCCGACAGCGCCCCGATGCGCTCCTCGATCTCACGTCTCTCCTCCTCTTCCAGAGCAGTGGCGCTCACCACCCGGACCGGCCCGCCGGCAGCGAACAGGCTCCGCCGCGTCTGCTCGTCGGCGTCGGCCGCCAGGCCCTCCAGTTCCTGCCGCAACTGGGCGTGCAGCCTGGCTTCCACGTCCGTGTCGGTCAACTGCCTGAGGACGTGCCGCGCCAGCTCGAGGGATACCTCGACGATCTCCTCCCGCACGGCATCCATAGCGTCGCGACGGTGGCGTTCCCAGTCGCGCTTCAGATTGGCGACCTCCCTGGCCGCCTCGCGCTGCGCCTTCCGTATGAGGTCCTCGCGCGCCGCC
>JAUVVP010000252.1 GCA_030604585.1 Planctomycetota bacterium
ACAGCACCGGGAAGTCAAGATCGCTGCGCCTGCCCCCGGACAGCCTGGCCGAATGTAGGAACTCGTAGTCGAAGAGCAGGAGCCGGGGCGGCTGCCGGTCCTCGGCCATCAGGTTCGACAGGGTCTTCTCGTAGCCCCTTTCCAGCAGCGAGAAGCGCGGCAGGAAAGAGAGCGCGTCCGCCCCGGCCCTCCCGCAGTAGCGCAGCCCCAGGCTCTCGGCCAGGGCGTGCATCTGCTCGCGGCGCTGCGCGATGGCCCTGGACCTGCGCTTCAGCAGGGAGAAGATGGCCCCCATCAGGACGGCAAGGATCGCCGGGATAACGATGGTGACCCAGAGTAAGTCGCCCTTCATGCCGCTCCTCCGCCCCGGCCAGTGCTCCTGCTCTCGCGCGGTTGCCGGGCTGATGATAGCGTCCGAGCGCGGGCCTTACAAAGGCTGGCAGCTTCCTTTGCCGACAGTCAGGGCTTGAAGCTGGGACGGAATCCGATAAGATCCTACCTGACGGCCACTACTGGTCCATGAAGGGTCCTACATGGCACACAAGCGCATACTGCTGAGCGTTGGGGACGACTCGGGCGACCTGCACGCAGCGAACCTGATGCGCGCCATGCGGGAGCTGGAGCCCGGCGTCCGCTTTGCCGGCTTCGGCATGGCGCAGATGGCTGAGCAGGGGCTCGAACCCCTTGGGGAGGAGTCGTCGCAGGGCAGCGCCATGTGGCTGCACAACCTGCTGCGTCGGCCACTTCCGCCGCCGCCTCGCCCTCTGCCGGGACTACCTCGACCGCCAACGGGTTGACCTCGTGGTGCCGGTGGACTTCGGCGGGTTCAACCTCTACCTCTGCAGGGAAGCAGCGGCGCGGGGCATACCCGTCTTCTACTACATCCCGCCCCAGGTCTGGGCGCACGGCCGCTACCGGTTGAAGAAGCTGAAGAAGTGGGTTACGCGCGCCGGCCTCATCTACCCGTTCGAGCCCGAGCTTTACCGCCGCCACGGGGTCGAAGCCGAATACGTCGGCCACCCGCTCTTTGACGAACTCGAACGGAGCCCGCCTTCGGAGCGGGTGGTGGAGGGTCTTCGGCGCAGGTTCGGGCAACACCTGATCGGCATCTTCCCGGGCAGCCGACGCCAGGAGGTCAGGGCCCACATGCCCGTGCTCCTCGAAACCTGCCGGCGGATACGCGAGGCCGTGCCCCAGGCGTCCTTCGCCCTTCGCTTTACTGCGAACACGCGCGACGTGGCGGAAGACCTGGTCCGTCGGGACGGGGCCGGGATGGAGGTACTGGACGAACGGGTCCAGCCGGCCGAACTCGCCAGGGCCAGCAGGGCGTGCATCACCAAGTCGGGGACGATCACGCTGGAGATCGCCGGCCAGGGCACGCCGATGGTCATCCTCTACCGCGCCTCGCCCCTGGTCATCTTCCTGGGTTACGGCCTGTCCCGCGTCCCCTTTGTGGGCCTTGTCAACGTGTTGGCCGGGCGCATGATATGTCCGGAGAGGGCGATGGTCCGCGCTGACTCAGGATGGGTGACCGAGCAGGCTCTCAGGCTGCTTCAGGACGCTGACGCTTACGAGTGCTGCCGCCGGGCAATCCTGGATGTGCTGGACGGTTTCGCCGAGCCCGGTGCGTCGGCTCGCGCAGCGCGCAGCGCTCTCGAACTGATCTGAGACAAAGCGGTCAGACCCTTTGAATACCGAACCGGCATTCTGAAAGATGTCCGCCGTAGGGGCGTCCCGAAGGGACGCCTGATAATAGCCCAGCAATGAATCGCTAGGCTATTCTCGCCGGCCCCTACGGGGCTTCGCGCAGCGCTGACCCCGCAGCACATTCCGCCAGGTCAGGAGAGGGTCTGCCCCCTTTTTGGGGCCAGGAGGATATCCATTTCGCAGGGATGGGGCGCGCCTGACCGCCACGCGTTGGCCGTGGTCTTTGACCTGCTCCCGTCCTTGCGGTAGATTCGACGGGCTGTTTCGCGGTGAGCCGAGGGGCTTCTCGTATTGCAGCAGGGGAAAGGGGCAGAGTGGCGAAGACGAGGCAAGTCTGGCCGCGGCGCATCCGGCGGATAGTGCAGGCGCTGGCGTTCGTCCTGTTCCTCGCCTTTATCGTCGGCATCGCGGCGATGGCCGGCACACGGGCGCGCGGCGACTGGCTGATGCGCTTCAGCCCTCTGAGCGGGCTCGGGGCCTCGATCTCCTCGTGGGAGTTGATAACCCACTTCTGGCCGGCGGCCGTGCTTCTGCTGGCCGCCGTGCTATTGGGGCGGTTCTTCTGCGGCTGGCTCTGTCCGCTCGGCGCTGCGCTGGACGTTGGCGACCGGATCATCGGGTTCCTGAGAGGACGCCGCCGGTCACGGGAACTCAACGCACTCGATGCTCCGGAAGGCGCCCCTGACTTCGAGCACCTCCGCGGGCGCCGGTTTAAGTACTACCTGCTGACCGCCTGCCTGCTCGGCGCGTTCCTCGGGGTCTCGTTCTTCGGTCTCTTCGATCCGCTCAGCATCGCGGTGCGCAGCTTCGTGCTGGTCGTGCATTCCTACGTTGCCCAGGGGCTCCTGTCGCTTCTCGCGGCGTTCGGCTGGAGCGCGGGCGGTTCGGCCGTCCGTCGTGCCCTGGCGGTGCGGACGGACCCGGTCTTCCAGCTTCACCTGGTCACGTTGATCGTGCTGCTGGGCCTGCTCGGGCTGGGCCTGGTGCGCCGCAGGTTCTGGTGCCGCTATCTGTGCCCGCTGGGCGCCCTTTACGCCCTGGCGGCCAGGCCGGCCGTGACCAAGCGCGCCGTCAGCGACGCGTGCACCGAATGCGGGCAGTGCGCGCGAGCCTGTCCGATGGGCTGCATATCGCCGGAGGGCCGCGCGACGCTCAACGGCGAGTGCACCCTCTGCCTCCAGTGCCAGGCGGTCTGTCCCACGGGCGCGGTCAGGTTCTTCGCCGCGACGCCTGCGCAGCAGAAGGCCGAGGTGGACCTGACGCGCCGCGGCGTGGTGGCCGCCGTGGCATCGGGGCTGGCGGCCCATCCGCTGCTGCGCACCCGGCGCACGTGGCTTCACGCCAAGGATGATCCCCTCATCCGCCCGCCTCTGGCCGGCAGCGATGCGGAGGCGTTCCTGAGCAAGTGCCTCCGCTGCGGGCAGTGCATGAGGGTCTGCCCCACGCAGGTGATCCAGCCCGCCGGCCTGGAAGCCGGCATCGAGTCGCTCTGGACGCCGAAGCTCGCGCCGCGGCCCGGCTATTGCGAGTACAACTGCGACCTCTGCGGCAAGGCCTGCGCCTCGGGCGCCATCCCGCGGTTCGACCTGGAAGCAAAGCACAAGACCGCTGTGGGGCTGGCCTACCTGGACCGGCTCCGCTGCATCCCCTGGCGCGGTCACCAGAGGTGGGACGAGGAGGGGTTCGTCGCCGACGACCACAACTGCGGCGTCTGCGAGGAGGTCTGCCCGGTCCCCGGCAAGGCCATCCACTTCCGTCGCGTCTACGGCAGGGGGCCCGGCGGCGATGAGGTCCTCGGCCCGGGCCTGGGGCGCGGCCGCATGCCCGACACGAGTCAGGAACTCAGGCTGCCTTACGTGCGGGAGGAGGCCTGCGTCGGCTGCGGCTACTGCGAGGCCGTCTGCCCCGTGGTGGGCAAGGCGGCCGTTCGCGTCACGGGCGGGTTCAGAGAACTCCCGCCGCAGCAGGTCGCGGCCGCCGAACCTGTCCTGACGGAGACGGCCCTGCCCGTCACCGCGGGCGCGCTGCGCCTGGTCGGTCCGAAGGCGACCTACACCGGCCCGCAGGAGCTGTTCGACTACATCAACGGCGGTGCCGATCCTTACCTCACCTTCGGGTTCATCCGTGTCACCACGGCCGACTACACCGACGGCGAGAACAAGGTGAAGGTGGACCTGTGGGAGTTCGAGACCGGCGACGATGCCTACGGGGCGTTTGCGAAGGACCGCCAGGGCGAGCCGGCCGAGGTAGGGGACGAAGGCGCCGTGGTCGGCGGGTCGCTCTGGGCGCGGCGCGGCCGCTTCATGCTGAGCATAATCGACCTGGACGCTGCGCCTGCGGACCAGGTGCGGCTCCTGGCTGATGCTGCGCTGAAGGCTCTGGGTGAAGCGCCCGCGCCACGGCCGGCCATATGCCGAAGCCTGCCGGCCGAGGGTCTCGACCCCATGAGCGTCGTCTTCATGCGCGACCAGCGGCCGCTCTACGACCTGTACCTGGCGGACCGGTTCATCCCCGATGAGACGTGGGATTTCAGCGGGGGTGCCGTGGGCGCCTACGGCGCCTATCCTGCCCTGCGCGACGACGGCAAACCGGCCGGCCTGATCCTCATCCGGCACGCCGACGCGCAGGACGCCGAGGAGGCGGCCGCCCGTCTGGCAAACCTGCGCGCCGGATGGGCTGAAGAGCAGGTCGCCGGGGAGCCCTACGCCGTCTTCCAGGCTGGCGAGGGCAACTACTGCGCCATCGGCAGCCGCGCCGAGCGCTTCGCCGCCGCCTTCTTCGCCCCCTCGCCCGAGGCGGCCCAGCACCTGCTGCGCAAGGCCCTCGAGTAGCACCCGTCCGACCGCGTTACCCGCCGCGTCTCATCCCGGGCTCCTTCGCGGATGGCGTTGTGCCCGTCGTGACGTTGTGGT
>JAUVVP010000495.1 GCA_030604585.1 Planctomycetota bacterium
CCCCTCGGGCGCGGTCAGAACGGAGCCGCACCCGGGGCACACTACCCCCTTCTCCGTGCAGACACGGAACTCGTTGGAGCATTCGTTGCACTTGAGGAACTGCGCCTTCGTCTCGACGTCCAGCGGGGCCTCGCAGTTCGGGCACTCAACCTGCATCGAACTCCCCTCCGGAACCTGCGGCGCGTACGCGTCGGACACTCGCCGCGACGACACCTCGCCTGCGTCCTGCCTCAGGGTCCTGCACGCACACAGCTACCCCCTTGGAAGCGGTTACGGTAGTTTACTGAACCGCGCCGGGGGGATGGAAACGCGCAAGCCCACAGAAGCGCCTCAGAGGGCCTCTGCCCGCCTTCTACGGCGCACGGGCGGCCTAAGAAACCGCGACGGAAATTGCCGCCCGGCTTGCCCGGCGGCACGGGAGGACCGACGGCCGCCTCAGGCAATCACCCCTTCACCACGCCTATCGGCTGAAGCCGGGCGACCTTCCGGGTGATGCCCGCCTCGTGCATGACCGAGACGACGGCGTCCACGTCCTTGTAGGCCTCGGGCATCTCCTCGGCCAGGGTAGTGCGCCCCTCGTAGCGGACGGTGATGCCGAGCTGGCGCAGCTCCTCCTTGATATTGCGGCCCCTGGCCTTGCGGATGGCCCCCTTGCGGCTCATCATGCGGCCGGCGCCGTGGCACGTGCTGCCCCAGGTCTCCGCCATTGCGCGGTGGGCGCCCACCAGCAGGTAGGAGGCCGTGCCCATGTCGCCGGGGATGAGCACGGGCTGGCCGACGTCGCGGTAGGCTTCGGGCACCTCCGGGTGGCCGGGCGGGAAGGCGCGCGTGGCCCCCTTGCGGTGCACGCACAGGGTGCGCCGCTCGCCCTCCACGTCGTGCTCTTCGAACTTGGCGATGTTGTGGCAGACGTCGTAGACCTGCCCCAGACCAAGGGAGTCGCGGTCGCCGCCGATGACGTTCTCGAAGGCACGGGTGACCAGCGCGAAGATCGTCTGGCGGTTCGCCCAGGCATAGTTGGCGGCGCACGCCATGGCGGAGAAGTACTTGTCCGCTTCGGGCGAGCCCAGGGGTGCGCAGGCGAGCTGGCGGTCCGGCACCTCGATCCCGTAGCGGCGGGTCGCCGCCTGCATCGTCTTCAGATAGTCGGTGCACACCTGATGCCCGAAGCCCCGGGAGCCGCAGTGAATCTGGATGGCGATCTGCCCCCTGGCGACACGAAATGCCTCGGCCGCCGCCTCGTCGAAGATGTCGCTGACCACGTCCACCTCGATGAAGTGGTTGCCGCTGCCGAGCGTTCCCATCTGTGGCAGGCCGCGCGTGCGGGCCCTGTTGCTCAGCGCGTCGGGGTCGGCGCCCTCCAGGGCGCCGTTGGCCTCGGTGCGCTCCAGGTCGTCGGGGCGCCCGAAGCCATTCTCGACCGCCCAGGCCGCCCCTTCGGTGCAGACGCGGCGCAGTTCGCCTTCGGTCAGCTTCCTTATGGCCTTCGAGGAGCCCACGCCGCAGGGCACCTGCCGGTAGAGCTCGTTGACCAACTGCTGGATCTTCGGCCTCACCTGCTGCTCGGTAAGGTCGGTGCGGATGAGGCGCACGCCGCAATTGATGTCAAAGCCGATCCCGCCGGGCGATATCACTCCGCCCTTCTCGGCGTCGAAAGCCGCCACGCCGCCGATGGGAAACCCGTAGCCCCAGTGCGCATCCGGCATGGCCAGCGAGGCGCGCACGATGCCCGGCATGTGGGCAACGTTCATGGCCTGCTGCACGGCGTTGTCCCGTTCGATGGCCGTGAGCAGTTCGCTGTCGGCGTAGATGCGCACCGGCACGTTCATCCGCCCGAACGCCGGGATCTCCCAGACGTAATCGGTGATCTTGTTCAGTTCGTATGTCTTCTCTTCCATCGCATCGGTCCCTCGAAGGGGGCGCTCCGCGCAGCGCACGCCGCTCAGACGTCGAAGACGATCCTCACCTCGTAGGTGCCCATGACTTTCTTGATGGTCAGGTCGTGGTAGGTGACGGCCTTGATGACCTGGCGCACTTCGTTGCGCCGTGGGTTGAAGTCCTCGCCCGACAGCTCACCCCTCACCTCGCCGTTGCCCAGTGATACAACCCGTGCCGTCGCCGGCGCGAATGCATCCGCGTCGAAGGCGAACAGTATCTCCTCAAGCCAGGCCACCAGCAGTTCCTCGGGCTCATGGGCCAGGGCCGAGATGCTCATGGTGCGCGCAGCGTCCACGGTCTCGGTGTCGAGCATCAGGTCCATGAGCCCTGCGGCGGCTTGTTCGAAAAGCTCCGTCAGGCTGCTCCCCCAGACGCGCAGCCCCACGTCCGCTGTATGCTCGAACGACTCGAACCCGCCGCCGCTGACGCGCTCAGCCATAGTTCCCCCGTCCGGAGTGTCGAAAGCTCTGTCAAGCTGTCACCCGTGCTCACGTATCATTGAGCATCCCGCCCGGGAAATCAACCCGCAAACCTTCGGGGGGCCTCTTGAGCGGGTTCCGCAAGGCGGCCACATCGG
>JAUVVP010000098.1 GCA_030604585.1 Planctomycetota bacterium
CACGGCGTCCCCGTCGCCGAGAACATGGAAGCGCCGTGAGGCCGAGGTCGGGCTTCAGTAGTTCGGCCTCGCCGTTTCTGACCGGCCGCCTCACAGGCTGGAATGCGTCGTCCGTGCCTTTTCGTCAAGGCCCACCCATGACCGCCAACGTCGCAAAAACAACAAGCTCCCGGTAGGGCCTGTTCGGCCCTGTTGCGCTGGCCGCGTCGGTCTGCCTGCTGTTCACGGTGTCGGGCTCGGTGGGGCTGATCTACCAGGTGGCCTGGAAGCACATCTTCACCACCGTCTTCGGCAGCACCACCTACGCCGTCAGCGTCGTCATCTCGGTCTTCATGGCGGGCGTGGCGCATGCCATGAAGGGCGACAAGGAGGAGGCGCTGGCGTTCTTTGAGCCAGCAGTCGCACGCGACCCCGGATCGGCGGCCGCCCGTCATAGCCTCGCCGTCTTCCTGGCCGGCGAAGGCAGGTTCGCCCAGGCCGTGCCCCACCTGGAGAAGTTGGTGGAGCTGCGCCCCAACTCCGCCCAGGCCCACAGCATGTTGGGTGAGGCCTACCGAAGCACCGGCGACCAGGAGGCGGCGCAACGCCACCTGAGCAGGGCTGCCGAACTCCGGGCCGCACAGTAAGCCAAGGGGAAAGGGTCGGACCCCTTCTCATACAGGACCCGTATGCTGCCTTAGGGGCTATTGCAGAACCCGGATCTACTGCGGCCGGCTGCGAAGCCAGATGGCGGCGTCGGCGGCGCAAAACGTCCTCAGCGTGGCATGGAGCCACGCCTCCGGGCCTTTTGCGCCTGTCTCCTTGCCCTGCGGCTCCTCGCTCGGCCTCGTCACGAACGGGGTTCTGCAATGGCCCCTTATTCGGGCAGTTCGCTCAACTCCTCCAGCAGGCGCCAGCAGTTCATCAGGCTGCGGGCCAGGTGGAAGGCGCCCTTCCACGTGCCCCCCTTCAGCCGTAGCGACACCGTGCCGTCGTAGTGCAGGTAGCCGAACCACTCGCCGAACTGCGGGTCGGCGAAGTGCTCGAAGCTCCAGTCGTGAAGCCTCACGAACCAGTCGCGGTAGCGCGTCTCGGACGTCAGCCGGTAGGCCAGCAGCGTGGCGTAGAGTGCCTCGGTGTGCGGCCACCAGAGCTTCATGTCGTGTTCGAGCTGCTCGGGCGGCTTGCCCTCGGCGTCCACGAAGTAGGCGATCCCCCCGTGCTCCTCGTCCCAGCCTCGCTCCAGTGACCAGTCCAGGACCTGGCACGCGCCGTGGACGATGCCCTTGTCGTCGCGGCGGCGGCCCTCCTCCATCAGGAACCAGGCGCTCTCGATGGCGTGCCCGGGGCACAGGCACCGGCCGGCGGGGGAATCCAGCCGGTCGCCGTACCGGCCGACCGTCTCCACCAGGGCCTTCTCCTCGAGCTTGACGAAGTCGTTGAACAGCTCGACCAGCGCACGCCCCGCCACCTCCTCGTAGCGCGGGTCGTCGTCCCGGTCGCGCATCTGCTGGCAGAGGCAGAGCAGCATCATGGGAATCGCATGCGTGCGCGTCTCGGACGTGGTGGGTATGACCTTCGGCGGCAGCTTGCCGGGCGTGCTCAGGTAGTCCATTATCAGCCCGAACAGGCTGCGGGCGCGTTCGAGTGATTCGGCGTCGCCGGCCGCCTCGGCGAACTCGGAGAAGGCCATCACGCCGAACACCTCGGTGAAAAGGTAGCGGCGCTTGCGAAGCGGCCGGCCGTCTTCCGTGGCCAGGAAGAACATCCGGCCGTCCGTGTCGAAACCGTGGCGCACGAGGAACCGATGCCCGAGCCGCGCCAGCTCCAGCCATTCGTCCCGCCGCTCGACCGCGTTGTAGAGGCGGCTGAAGAGCCAGACGTGCCGCGCCTGGAGCCACATCGGCTTGTCGGTGCCGTAGACCGAGCCGTCCCGGTCCAGGCAGGTGTAATAGCCCCCGTGCTCGCGGTCGGGCGAGTGCTGTGTCCAGAAGGGGATGACGTCGCCCAAGAGCGCGTCCCGGTAGATGCCGGCATACTTCGCGAAGTCCGGTTCCCTGTTCATGGCCTCCAGTGTAGGCTCCTTCTCACGTTCTCAAGGCCGCCTCAGTGCGGCTCGCGGCCACGGGCCGGCCCCCCCGCGTCCGCACACCGCCACGTGCCCGCTCACCTCGCCGGCGCGTTCCGCGGCTCAGAAGGCGAGCCTGCGTCTTCTGCCGCCGGCGCGGAGCCCGGAGGGGGAGTCGCAGAGGTCACCTGCAAGTCGGCCTCCACCCATGGCTCTGAGCGGATGACATGGGCGACCGTCTCCCCGCTCACAGGCACCGGCGCCCGGACCAGCTCCGGAACGTTGTAGGTCTTCAGAAGCGAGTCATAGAAAGTGGGGTCCGCCTGGGGCAGCAGAAACGGCTTGCGAACCGTCCCGTCCTCCTCCACGTAGGCAAAGTAAGGCTTGGCGAGCAGGTCGTCGCGTCTCTTGCTGCTGAACACGAACCACCGACCGTTGCCGGACCACGAATGCCAGGAGTCGCACCGATCGCTGTTAATGGCCAGACGCCTGTGCCGGCCGGTCTTCAGGTCCAGCATGTAAAGGTCGGCACTGGATTGGAAGATGGGGAAACAGCCGTACCGGGAGGCGCAGAACAGCAGGAACCGTCCGTCCGGCGATATCCTCGGCTGAGAGATGCTCAAGCCGATCTGTTCGGCCGAAAGCACCGTCTCCAGCTCTCCCAACCGTCCCGCGCCGGCATCATAACCGATTCGCATCAAGTCGTATCGGACCTGGTCGGCCCGTTCCACCGAGACATCGTCCGCATCGAGCGGCCAGGGCACGGGAGCACTGCAGAAATAGAGATACCGGCCGTCCGGAGACCACGTGGGCCAGGTCTCGAGGCGGTCGGGACGGGCGATGCTCCCCTTGGACGTCACGCTGTTCGAGCCGAGCACGTACAAAGCCAGATCGGACTCCAGGTCAACCACGTCCCGGACCTCGCGTCTGGCACTGTGAAAGAACTGCCTGACCTTGTTGGTCGAGAACGCCAGCAGCGTGCCGTCCGGATGCCATGACACATAGACGGCCGGCGTGGAGATCAACTGCGTCCGGGTGTCCACTTTGGTGACCACCCCTCTGTCAACCATGACCATGCCACTGCCATAGTCCTGTTGCCCACGCCTGATCTGGATCGTCATCCTATCAGGGCGATTCTGCAGGAACGTGTGGCAGTTCACGCAGCTATTGCCGAGAAGGCCATTGTCCAGAACGACCGAGTCGTCGTAGTTCTCAAGGTTCCGCTGGCGGATCTCCATGTGCAGCCAGAGCCGGTGGATGGGGTTCATGAACCGGTAGACCATGTATGGGTCGATCTTCTCGCGTGCGACGGCGACGGCTATCGGCTCGAAGCGTCGCCACCGGCCGTCAGCCGCCTGCACGTGGACCTCAAAGAAGAGGTTGCGCCCCCGAGCGCGCGTCAGGAGCCGCCGCCACGCCCGCCGCGGTATCACGATCGCCGGCGTCCGTGAACGCACGGAGACTACCGTCTGCTGGTCCGAATACGCCCTGACCCAGTACTTCTTGCCCGGCTCCTCGACGCAGAAGGTCAAGGGGGCGATGTTCGGTGGGATAACCGCGTCGGCATAGTCCGGACGAATGCGCGGAGGACGGCCCACCGGCTCGTAGTCCACTGTTTCGGCGGGCCGACTTAGCAGCCCGTAGCACAACGCCGCTATCAGCAGCGCGGCCAGTGCACCCACAGCCGGCAGGCGGAGCCTCTTCATCTCTGGGGCTCCTCTGGCTCTCGGAACACGTAGTAAGGGAAGTAGCTGTCCCGATAGTCCGCTACAAGCATGCTCCAGGCCTCGCTCTTCCTATCCCTACACTGAGCAAGGACTTGAAGGAACCGCCGGAACCGCAGCGCTGTGTCTCGGCTGACGGGTCGTCGCCACGGCCGGCTCTGGCCACCGACGTGCGCCGCGTAGAGCACCATCGCCTCCTCGCAATGGCACGGAGTCTCACCATAGCCGAACTCATCCAGGCGATCGATGTGCAGAGCGAACTTCCCCAGTTGCCGTGTCAGCAGATAGTGGGCCATCAGGTATTCGAATGCCATCCGGTTGTGTCTGTCCCTCGCCAGCAACTGCAGCAGCATCTCCTCACGGGAGAAATGCCCGCCGGCATCCTCCAGAACCATCGCGGAACGCAGGCGCTCGACTTCGGCGTCATCAGCGAGACGAGGATCTGCCTCCAGGCGGCGCAACCGGTCCCTCGCCCATTCGCCGTGCACGAGGTCCTTGCGCAACGCCCGCAAGAAGACCCGGGCGGCTTCCGTGCGTCCCTTGGCTACGTTTATCAGTGCCAGCCTCTTCAGAATGCGGGGGCGCGGGCCTATCAGCTCCCATGTCTCGTGCGTCATAAGCTCCGACTCATTCACTCGTCCGAGCTCGAACAACAGGTCCGCACTCTTCATGTACGCTGCCGCCGAGAGCTCCTCCTGCCTGAACGACGCAAGGAGGGGGCTGAACTCGCGGGGGATCGGGAACAAACCCCACGTATCCTGGGGGTAGCAGAACATCCGGTCCAGGAGCTGACCCGTGTGATAGAGCGCCCTGTTGACGTCCCACTCGACCTCCGGCCCGTATCGGTGGAGGGGAAGGCATGTCGCTTCCTGCAGCAGCGGCCGCCACATCCCCTGCTGAGCATAGCAATCGATCCGCAACAAGGTCCGCGTGCCGGCGTCGAACCTCAGGAGCAGCGGCACAGCGGCAACGGCGAACAGAACCGCCGACTGGACCACCCATCCTGCCGGCCTCTCGGCAAGGAAGCGCACCAGGGCCGCCGCCCTCGAGAGAGCCGTCCTGCGCTCCCGTGAGGCGCCGCCCACGGCCAGGAACCGGCCCATCCTGCGCCCAAACGCCAAGCCGATGGCACATAGGGGCACGAAGACGTAAAGCAGCGCGGCGAAGACCGCGGCCTGCGAGGAGAGGCGCGCGTCGAACGGCAGCAAGCGAAGGTAAGCATCCGACAGCGGTATCCGAAAGGCATGGGCGCCCGCGTAGGGGATGGCCGCAGCAAGAGCGACCCAGAGAAGGCCGTAGAGGTACTGCCGTCTGCTCACCAGCTCAAAGGCGGCGGCAAGCACCACGTACAGCAGAAGGGCTCCGCCGGCCACGTAGTAGGCACCGGCTGCCAGAACGAGGAAAACGGCCAATCGGAGCGGAGGCCTGCGAACCGGCAGAAGCACATAGGCACAAGAGAGCAGCATCGCGGCAAGCGCCGCCAGGCCGGCGGCCATAGGGTTGGCGTACTTAGCGTAAGGCAGCAGAAACAGAACCGCCGGCACCAGGTGCAGGACTCGCGGACGGATGCCTGACACCGCCGTAGCCAACACGCCAGTGCTCAGTGACAACAGCGCGGCGACAAGCGTGATGACCCCCGCGCCGAGCCAGGGGTAGTAGTAGAGCTGACACAAGAAGGCCGAGACATACTCAACCGGGCCACCCGGGTAGGCAAGGAAGCCAACGGCGAACGCCCTGCCCAGCCAGAAACATGGGAAGCGGGGGGCCGTCCAGTTCGAGTGGTAAATGAGGCCCGGGTCAATCCACAGCCAGACGTACAGGTAGAAGAGCAGGAAGAAGACCGCCGAGCGAAGGAACCGGCGCAGCTTCGGGCGGGACAGCGTGGAGTGGACCGTTGGCATGACGAACGCAACCCAGCGCTTCTCAGATCGCACTGTAACGACTTGCGAGCGCTTCCAGCGCCGCTCAGACGGGCTCTCTTATGACCCGGGCTGCCGGCGTGGGCAAGATGATACCACCCGGGCCGGCGGAATGCCATCCCATCATTGCCATGCAAGCGCGGCCACGCGGGAGGCCGGCGGGCCGCAGGGCCGTCGCCCGAAGTCCCTCTCAGAGCCATTCTTCATGCAGGCGGGGGATGTCGGCCGGTAGGCCAGCAGCGTGGCGCAGAGTGCCTCGGTGTGCGGCCACCAGAGCTTCATGTCATGTTCGAGCTGCTCGGGCGGCTTGCCCTCGGCGTCCACGAAGTAGGCGATCCCCCCGTGCTCGCGGTCGGGCGAGTGCTATGTCCAGAAGGGGATGACGTCGCCCAAGAGCGCGTCCCGGCAGATGCCGGCATACTTCGCGAAGTCCGGTTCGGCATCCATAGCCCCCAGTTCATCGAGGGCCACGCCTTACGCAAGCGGCAGCGACTACGGGCCCTCTCCGCCCGCCCCTTCCTGCCTGTGCAGCGACTCAATGGCCAGCGCCTCGACGACCTCGTCCACCTGGTTCGCGATCCCCACGAGTGCCTCTTTTGCCGAATCTTCCAGCGCGTCCGACTCGTGGGCGATCGTGCGCAGTTCCTGGCTGCTCTCGGACAGCTCGGAGACGGACACATCCGGCACGGCCTTCTCTATCTGGGCCAGCAGGAAGTTCACCACCTGGGCGATCTCCTGGATCTCCTCAACGTTCGAGTCAACCGAAACAGGGCTGAGGTCGCCCTTGCTGATGGCGTAGAGCTTCACGTTGAGCTGCTGAACCGGACGGACCACGTTCCGATAAAGGACCAACGAGAGGGAAAGGTAGAGCAGCACCCCGTAGGCCACCACGTGCCAACTGTGCTGAAGGATGAGCCCCAGGACAGTCATGCCCGGTGAGGCGAAGTACTGATACACAGCGTACACGGCCATGCCGATCGCGATGATCAGGGCCGTGTAAACGGTGACCACCAAGGCCAACGATCTCCTCCGTTTTCCATCCATGCGCCTGTCCCCCGCATAATGGCCGCGGCAGTTCGGGAACCCCTGCTTCTCCGAAGCCGCGTGCCCAGAAACTCATCTGTCCCTTTTTTTGGTTCCGGTAAGCAGGGCATCGTTCAGCCCCTTCTCTTCAAATGCCGGGACACCCGCCCAGTGGCCCGAGGTCTGGAGCAGGAAAAAGGCGGCTGACCCCTTAGCCCAGGGGGTCTGACCCCTTCTTCCGGGCCGCCAGAGAGCCGGACAGCGGGGACAGGCGCACGCGAC
>JAUVVP010000254.1 GCA_030604585.1 Planctomycetota bacterium
CGTGGAGGAAGCGTATCTCTCTGTTCACTCCTTCGGGCGCCTGGTAGAGGACGTAGATGCCGCCCGACCTGCGCAGCACGCGCCTGAGGGCGCGCTGGTAGAACACGTCCCGCAGGATGTCGGCCTGATCACGCGACTGGAGGTAGACCGGCAGGAGTTCCTGGAGCGCCCTGGCGTCGGCCCTGGCCGCTTCGACAAGGCGTGCCCTGTCGGCCCGGGCCTCGGCCTTGATCTGGTCCGCCTCGGCCTCGGCGTTCTCCACGATGGTTTTAGCGTCCGACCTGCCCTCTTCCTTCAGCCGGTTGTACAGGCTGCCGGCGTTCTGGGCGTCGTAGAAGGCCTGCCTGACCGGGGAGGGTTCCCTGGGGTTCTTCAGCTTCTCGCTCTCGATGGCCTCGACGGTCCTGACTTCCAGGCCGAGCGGCACGCCCGTCTTCTGCTCGAAGTCCTTCAGCCGGGCCTTCAGATCCAGTGTGATGGCGTCCAGGAGCCCCACCCTTTCCTGCGGACCCTGGCGCTTGAGCACGTCCATCACGTCCGTCGAGCCGATTATCTTGGTGGCGGACGCCATCAGGCAGCGCTTCAGGATCGCCTCCGGGTCCTTGACGGCGAACAGATGGGCGAGGGCACCGTCCGCGTCGTCCCTGGCCCGGTAGCGCACCCGCAGCCTCATGTGGACGATGTTGGCGTCCCCGGTGATCAGATAGCCGTCGGTGCGCACCTTCAACGTTTGCCTCTTCTGTGCGGGTTCCACCGGCCAGGCGGTCCAGAACTCCCTGTTCAGCTCGAGCATCTTCTCAACGGTGGAGAGGGTCTCCATTTCTTCCCACGGCCATCGCACGTGCATGGTGCCGGGACGCAAGGCCCTCGTGTCCCCTACCTTCACGATCCGGCCGAAACGCAGCTTGAACCGTACCTCGCCCGGCTGGACGTGGAAGATGCCCATCAGCACGTAGAAGATGACAAGGCCGATCATGCCGATCTTCAGCACGGTGAAGCTGCCCTTGAGCGCCTGGGCCAGGGCCTCGTGGCCCGCCGCCTCGGCCTCCGGCTCGGCTTCGGCTTTCGGCTCGGCTTCGGCCTCCGGCTCCTCGGGCTCGTCCGGCTTCACGAGTTCCTCTTCGGGGTCTTTCTCGTAGTCGCTCTCGCCCATCATTCGCTACTCCCGGTGGCAGCGGCGCCGTTCCCGCCATCGGACGCGAGCGGCGCGGTCGGTTCGGGCAGTTCGGGCAGGCCTTCGCCCGCCGCCCCCCGGTCCATCGGGCCGTTCTCGAGCAGTTGGAATGGCGGAGTCCTCGTATTGATGACAAAAGTTATGGGCTGGCCCTTCTCGGCAGCAACCTTGCAGATGTTCACGAAAGACTCCAAGCTGCGCAGGAAGTTGGCCAGCTCCGGGTGTTGGGCGAGGGTCTTGTAGCTAAGGGCGGCCTCGGCCTCGCCTTCGGCGCGCTCCCGCTTGGCGATGGCCTCAGCATCGGCCAGGATCTTATCGCGCTGCTCCCTTGCCCGAGCTATCCTGGTCGTCTTGATGGCCTCGCCTTGCACCTTCAGCGCTTCGGCTTCGGTCCTGCGCTCCTGTTTCATGCGTTCGAAGACGGCCGGCGTGGCAGCCTCCGGCAGGGCAATCCAGGTAATGCCCAGGGAGCAAACCTCCAGGCCGTAGGCCTTCTCGCCGGCGGCCAGTCGCTGCTTCACGCCGCTGAAGATCTCTTCCTCGATCTGGTCGAACTTCAGCTTCTCGGGATCGCTGTTGACCACGTCCTCCAGGTTGTAGCGGCCGAAGACCTCCTGGGTCTCTCCGCCGATGAACTCCTTGAGGCGGTCAATGGCCCTCTCCTCGTCGCCCTCGAGGCTCTCCTGGAACGCGACGGGGTTGGTTATGCGCCAGGTCGCGTAGACTCGCGGCAGCAGCAGGTTATCGTCGGGAAGCTGAAGCTCCGCCGTCGGGCCGTCAACGTGGCGGATGCGCTGGTCCACTTTCTCCACCTTGTCGAACAGGGGCAGCTTGAAGAACCAGCCGGCCTTCTCCTCGACGGGCACGCCTTCCGGCAGCGCGGCCGGCGCGAGGCCGGTTCGTTCGGTCGCCAGGCCCAGCTTCGGCCTGATGATCTTCAGGACCTTGCCGAACCGATAGTGCGCCGCAATCTGGTCGACGCGAACGCTGTAGACGACCAGGTACATCAACAGTCCGACGAAGACCAGACCCACTACGCTGACGCTGAGCCATTTGCCTTTCACTGTGTCATTCCTCCATCACGTCCAAGCCTTCCAGAAGTCCGGTGCGTATCTTCGGCTGCAGGTCTATTATCTGGACCTCGTTCGCCGTCACCGGGACGACGAACACCTTCTGGTCGGGCAGGGCCTTTTCCATGGTGTCGAAGTAAGTGCGGTACATGTAAACACGGGGCGCCACGTTGTATGCCCTCAGTTGGGCTTCGAACTGGTCGGCCTCCGCCTTGGCGATCGTCTTCAATCGGTAGGCCTCGCCCCTGGCGCGGCTGATACGCGCCGATCTGAGAGCCCTGGCCTTCTCAACGGTGCGTATCTCCTCCTGCTCGGCCTCGTGGATGAGCGCCTCCTTGCCCTCCATGGCCGTGACCACGCCCGCGAAGGCCGCCGCCACCGGAGCGGGCGGGTGCACCGCCGGGATGGTCACGTAGACCACCTCCAGCCCCAGGCCGGCCTCATCGAAGGCCTCTTGCATGAGGCGGCCGAACTGGTCCACAGTCTTGGTTCGTTCCTCGGCCACCCACTTCAGGAAGTCCTGGCTGGCCGCGATGCGGCAGATGGCCCGGTAGCCGAGCTTCTTGACGTGCTCCTCGATGTCGGACTCGCGGTAGTGGTAGGTGAAGGCCGCGTTGTCGTCTATCTGGCCGTCCGGCTTCGTCTTGACGCGGTAGTGGACGTTAGCGGACAGCCTGGCCAGGTTCACCGGCGGGGCGGGCCTCTTCGCCTTCCGCTCTTGCCCGGTGTCGGCCGCCGGCCCTTCCTGGGTCTGCGCCCCTTCTGCGGGCTCGCCCTGCTCTTCCCAGGCGGGTTCCTCGTCCTCCTCTTCCACCTCAACGGTGCTGGGGACCAGGAAGCTCGCCTCGAAGCCCTCGTTGGGATGGATGTGCTCCTCGCCCCAGAGGATTATGTCCAGGTCCGGCGCGATCCCGGTGGCCGGCCCCGGGTGAGCGCGGGGCTCGTAGACCTTGCCCACCTGCAAGCTGTGGACCCGGTAGGCCGGCACGTGCCGCGCCACTGCAAAGGGCCACGGAGCCTTCAGGTGCAGCCCCGGGTAGAACAGCGTCGCCTTGAGCCCCCTGGCGGCGTCGTCGGTGCGCACGTAGGGTTGGCCGAAGTTCTCGATGAAGACTATCTCGTCCTGGTCCACCACCACCAGGGCGGTCAGAAGCCACAGGCTGGCCACCTGCACCAGCAGCAGCGGCAGGATGGCCCGCTCCATGAAATGGTAGAACCAGGTATCGGAGACCTTAAAGCCGAACTGGTAGTCGAGCGTGGCCGCCACGGTGCGCAGCACGCCTTCCGGCTCGGCGAACAGGCCCAGAAGCCGGCTGTCGTAAGGCGGGCGCGCCTCCTGCCCTTCCACACGGGGGCGGTAAATGTCCAGCACCAGGTTCAGCAGCACCTCCAGGCCCACCAGTGCCATGATGGCCGGAATGAGGTAGACCAGGACCTGCTCGCCCCACACGATATCGAAGTGGTACATGGCCATGGAGACGGCGATCAGCACCGCCACGATCACGTTGCCGATGATGTAGCCCCCGGCGGCCCGCAGCAGGCGGAAGCCCCGGTTCTGCGCCAGGCCCGCGGCGTACTTGCCGATAAGGAACCCGAAGAAACTGAAGGCGACCATGCCGACGGCCACGGCCGCCGGCCCCTCGACCGTCCAGCTCTGCCCCCAGGTCCCGCTGGCGATCCGATAGCCGAAGTAAAGGAGCAGGCCGCTCAGCACGACGCTGAAGAAGGGCACGAAGTACTTCTCGAAGATCAACAGCCCCGTGCCGGCCCGCATCGTGTCGAGTTCGGTCTCCTCGAAGATCTCCTCGCTCAGGCGGCTTTCCCGCAGGCGCTCCCTTTCCTCGCTCTCCTGCTGGGCCAGGCGCCTCTGCCGCCCGTGCACCAGCACCAGGAACCAGACCAGCAGCCCCGCGGCGGCGTGCCACGCCTCGGCGGCCACCGCACGGCTGCCGCTCCTGGCGCCCAGAAGCACGCAGGTCAGCAGGAACGCCCCCTGCAACACCAGGCCCCCGAGGGCCGTCATCTCCAGTTTCTTGGGACTGGCCATCCTTTCAGTTTCTCCTCTGCGGTCAAGAACCCCTCTGCAAGGGCCTCTAACAAAAAGGGGTTAGCGCTGAGAGCGCCAAGAGCGCGGAGACGAAGGAAGCCCCATTGATGTTGCTCTCCAATGGTCTCCGCGTGCTCTGCAATCTCTGCGGTTCATTCTGTTAGGGCCTCTCAGATAACCTCGCGGCGTTCGAACAGGAAGGCCGCCAGGGCGACCATCGCGGCAGAGAAGCCCACGGCATAGGCCGCCGTCGTCGCCACGTACGGCATCGGGACGTAGGGCACTTCGGCCATGAGCTGGTCGCCCACC
>JAUVVP010000072.1 GCA_030604585.1 Planctomycetota bacterium
GGGGCGCCGCAGACGCGCCGAACGCCGGGGAACAGTTCGCCGAGATCGCGGCGCACGCGGCGGCCGAAGACGGCGGGATGCCCGTCATCCTGCCGTTTGAGGTCGCCGAACTGCTCGAGAGAGCGGAACTGGAGCCGACCCTCCAGCCGGGGCCCGAGCAGCTTCGGCAGTTCGTTCAATCGCTCGGGCTCAGCTCGTACATGACGGCGCACGTGAAGAGCTGGCGCCAACGCTATTCCTTCTTCTTCTCTGCGGCGGAGATCGAATTCCGCCTGGCCTGCCACCGCGCCGACACGGGCCAGGCCGTTTGGGAAGCGCAGGTCCGCAAGCGGGCGCGCTGGACCGGCACGAGGGAGCTCGCCCGGCTCGCGCTGTACGAGACGTTCGAGTGGCTCAAGGAGGGACGGCGCAGCGACGAATCCTGCCCGCCGACGGCGAACTCCAAATGATCATACTCGGCATCGAGACAAGCGGCGACTTCGGCAGCGTGGCGCTCTGCGATGAAGAGGCCGTGCTGGCCGCCTACGCCTTCCCGGAAGGCGCCCGCCACGCGCGCGACATCATGCCGGCCATTGACGGGCTCGTGAAGGAGGCCGGCGTCGGCAAGGGCGACATCTCGGCCGTGGCGGTCAGCCAGGGGCCCGGCTCCTTCACAGGGCTGCGCGTGGGCGTTACGTGCGCCAAGACGCTGGCCTACGCCCTGGGCTGGCGCGCTGTGGGCATCCCGTCGCTCGAAGTGATGGCCCGGAACGTAACGGCAGACGCGGCAGGGGAATGCCGGTTTACCTGCCCCGTGCTCGATGCCCGCCGGGCCAAGGTCTACGGCACCGTCTTCGAGTGGGACGGCGACCGGTGGCGGGACACCACGGGCGTCCTGATCGAGGGGCCGGACGAGCTGGCAGCGAGAATCCCGGACGGGGCGCTGGTCTTCGGCAGCGGGGTGAGGGCCTACCCCGAGGTCTTCTCGGTCGGGCGCGTGCGCGTCGGCGACGAGGGCCTGGCCGTCGGGCGCGCCGAGGCCGTCGCGCGGCTCGGCCTGGGGCGCATCCGCGCGGGCGAGGAGGCGGACCCCATGAGACTCGTCCCGCACTACTATCGCGTCACCGAACCCGAGGAGAAGCTTCGGGCGCGTGCCGGCCGCTGAGCCGCCATCTCGGCGGGCCCGCGCGCCCGCGACACAATCCGGAAAGGGGACAAACGCATGGAAGACATCGAGATCAGCAAGATCGTCTGCGCAGTGGACTTCTCCGAGTACTCGGACTACGCGCTGCGCTACGCGGTGGACCTGGCGAAGATATTCGACGCCGACCTGAGGCTGCTCCACGTGGTCGAGCTGCCCTTCCGGCCCTCCTACGCCCTGGCGGGCATGCCGGACCTGAGCATGCCCGTGGACGAGATCGAGGAGAGCGCCCGCGAGAAGATGCAGGAGCTGCTCGACACTTGCCGCGGCAAGTACGCCAGGATCGAGGGGGAAGTGCGCACCGGCTCGGCGTTCCTCGAGATCATCAACTACGCCCGCGACATGGACGCCGGCCTGATCGTAGTCGGCACGCACGGCCGCACCGGGCTGCGCCACATGCTCATCGGCAGCGTCGCCGAGAAGGTCGTGCGCAAGGCGCCCTGCCCCGTCCTGTCGGTCAAGCATCCGGAACACGAGTTCGAGATGCCATGAATGCGGACCTGACCGACAACGCCCGATACGTCCTCCAGAACCGCTACCTAGGGAAGGAACCCGACGGCAGCGTCGTCGAGGCGCCCGAGGACATGTTCGCCCGCGTGGCCGCCAACGTGGCCTCCGCCGAGGCGCACTACGAGCGCGGCCCGGCGCCGGAGGAGGTCGAGGGGGCGTTCTTCGAGGCGATGGCCTCACTGGCTTTCCTGCCCAACTCGCCCTGCCTGATGAACGCCGGCCGACGGCTCCAGCAGCTCTGCGCCTGCTTCGTCCTGGACGTGCAGGACTCCATTGACAGCATCTTCGAGACGCTCAAGCACGCGGCGCAGATACATCAGAGCGGCGGCGGCACGGGCTTCTCGTTCTCCCACCTGCGGCCCAGCGGCTCCTACATCGCTACCTCCGGCGGAGCGGCCAGCGGACCGGTCTCCTTCATCCGCGTCTTCAACCAGGCCACCGAGGCCATCAACCAGGGCGGCTTCCGGCGCGGCGCCAACATGGCCGTCCTGCGCGTGGACCACCCCGACGTGCTCGAGTTCGTCCGCTGCAAGCACGAAGAAGGCAGCCTGGTCAACTTCAACATCTCCGTCGGCATAACCGACCGCTTCATGGAGGCCGTCCGGAAGGACGAGCCCTTCGCCCTGGTCAACCCGCACGACGGCCGGGTGGCCGCCACCCTCCCGGCCCGCGAGGTCTTCGACGCCATCGTCCGGAGCGCCTGGCAGAACGGCGAGCCGGGACTCGTCTTCCTCGACGTCATCAACGCCCAGAACCCGACCCCTCAACTCGGCGAGATCCTCGCCACCAACCCGTGCGGCGAGGCCCCGCTGCTGCCCTACGAGTCCTGCGTGCTCGGCTCCATCAACCTGGCCCACACCCTCAGCGGCGAGGCGCCGGCCTGCACGATCCACTGGGGCACGCTCAGGCGGCTCGTCCATCTCGGCGTGCGGTTCCTCGACGATCTCATCACTGTCACGCGCCACCCGCTGCCGCAGATAGCCGAGATAACCGAGGGCAACCGCAAGGTCGGCCTAGGCGTGATGGGATTCGCCGACATGCTCATCCGCATGGGCATCCCCTACGATGCCCCGGAGGCGGTCGCGACGGGCGAGGAGGTGATGGCCTTCGTCTCGCAGGAGGCCGACCTGGCCTCCGAGGCGCTTGCCGAGGAGCGCGGCCTGTTCCCCAACTTCGCGGGCAGCGCCCTGGCCGACCGGCCCCGCCCCCTGCGCAACGCCGTCCGCACCACCATCGCGCCCACCGGCACCATCAGCATCATCGCCGGCTGCTCGGGCGGCATCGAGCCCATCTTCGCCGTGGCCTTCGAGCGGCGCGTGCTGGGCACCACGCTGAAGGAGGTCCACCCGGACCTGGCGCCGCTCTGCCGGCGGGAGGGATTCGAGCTGACCGACGAGCTGATGCAGCGCATCCTGAGCACCGGCTGCGTGCGGCCGATTGGGGGGGTGCCGGAGCCGGTGCGCCGGCTCTTCGTCACCAGCCGCGAGGTGCCGCCGCTCCAGCACGTCGAGGTCCAGGCCGCCTTCCAGCGCCACACCGACAACGCCGTCTCGAAGACCCTGAACCTGCCCGCCGACAGCACCGTGGACGACGTGCGCGACATCTACCTGAGGGCCTACCAGCTCGGCTGCAAGGGCATCACCGTCTACCGGGACGCCAGCCGCAAGTCGCAGGTGCTGGCGGTCGAATGCTGCAGCCGCCGCGACGTCTGCATCGATTAGCCGGACCCAACCACCCCGCCCGAAAGGGGCGCGGGAATCAGACCGCCTGGCGAGCTAGTTGGCGGCGAAGCCGCCTGGGCATATAGCCTGGGGCTTCAGCCCCAGGAAGGGTTGGCTGGTTAGTTGGCGGCGGAGCCGCCGGGGCATATAGCCTGGGGCTTCAGCCCCAGGAAGGGTGGTCACCGCCCGAGCCCGCCGCCCTGAAGGGGCGGAGCAATCAGACCGCCTGGCGAGCTAGTTGGCGGCGGAGCCGCCTGGGCATATAGCCTGGGGCTTCAGCCCCAGGAAGGGCGGTCACCGCCCGAGCCCGCCGCCCTGAAGGGGCGGAGCAATCGCACCAACTGGCAAGTTAGTTGGCGGCGGAGCCGCCGGGGGGTATAGCCTGGGGCTTCAGCCCCAGGAAGAGTGGTGACCGCCCTGCCCCGCCCTGAAGGGGCGGAGCAATCAGACCGCCTCGCGAGCTAGTTGGCGGCGAAGCCGCCGGGGGGTAGAGCCTGGGGCTTCAGCCCCAGGAAGGGTGGTCACCTCCCGGGCCCGCCCTGAAGGGGCGGAGCAATCAGAGCGCCTGGCGAGCTATGTGCAAACCCAGAGAAGGTCTGTGCGGCCGGTCGTTGAAAGAAGTGGGACCGTGTGGGTGCCACGCCCAAGCGAAGCTTGAGCGTGCCTTAGGGCATCTAACAAAACCAACCGCGGAGGACGCAGAGCCCGCCGAAAAGGGTTCACCCTGATCCCGCATGCGCGGGACTGAAGGGTTCAAAACCGTTGATCATGCGCCTTGATTATCTCTGCGCTCTTACTACTCTGCGAAGTCCCGCGAATGCGGGACGAAGCACGAGCTGCGGGCTCTCCGGTGAATGTAGTATTGTTAGGAGTTCTTAGCCGCGCGGAGCGATAATGGCCGCATCGGCAATGGCCGCATCGGCAATGGCCGCATCGGCGCCCCAGAGGGCCGCGGGCCGGCGTGAAGCCGGCGCAGTGCTTGTGCTGGCCCTGGCCTGCTGCATCTTCTTCTGGAAGGCGGTCACCCTCCGGGGCGTCTTCTTCCACTATGACCACGCCCTTCAGAACTTCCCCTACCGGCAGTTCTTCGCCGAGGGCCTGCGCCAGGGGCACCTGCCGCTCTGGACCGGGGACATCTTCTGCGGCTTTCCGCTCTTCGCCGAGAGCCAGGGCAACGCCCTCTATCCGCCTTTCCTGGTCCTGTTCGGGCTCTTCGAGCCCTGGGTGGCCTACAACTACTACACGGTGCTGCACTTCCTGCTGGCGGGGATTTTCACCTACGTGCTGGCCCGCGTGATGCGCGTGGGCCGGGCCGGGGCAGTCCTGGCGGGCATCTGCTACATGCTGGCGGGTCCGTTGCTGTTCCACGCCCACCACACCAACATCGTGGTAGGCATCTGCTGGCTGCCGCTGCTGCTGGCGTTCCTGGAGCTAACTGTCCGTCGCCGCACGGCTCTGCCGCTTCTGGGCTTCGCCGCCGCAACGGCGGCCCTGATCCTGGGGGCGCAGCCGCAATATACGCTCTACTGCGGCCTGGTCTGCGGCCTGTTTCTCTTGTTTCGGCTGCACCTTACGGAGCTTACGGGAGGGCGGGCCCGCAGCTCCGCCGTGATCCTGGCCTGGGCCGGCTGCGCGGCGATGCTGGCACTGCTGCTGTCGGCGGTTCAGGTCCTGCCCCTTTTGGAGCTGGTCGGTCACACCAGCCGAGGTGCGGCCGGAGCTGCCGGATTGAGGTCAAGCTCGGGCGTCCCGGGCAACCTGCTGACCGTCTTCCTGCCGCACTACTTCGGCTCGCCCGGCCTGGGCAGCTACTGGGGGAACCTGGAGGTCGGCTTCTACAGCGAGCTGACGCTGTTCGTCGGCGTGGCGCCGCTCTTTCTGGCCATCCTGGGCGCCCTGACGCACAGGAGCCGCCGGGCGCTCCTGTTCATCGGCCTCGGGGCCTTCGCCTTCATCTTCTCGCTGGGCTCCGCCGGCGCCCTGTCCGGCGTGTTCGCTTACCTGCCCGTGTTCGGTTCGTCGCGGTTCCCGCAGCGCTTTGCGTTCGTGACGGCCCTGTGCGTGGCGATGCTGGCAGGGATGGGGCTGGAGCAGTTGCTTGGGGCGGCCGGGAGGCGGCGCGTGCGCCGGGCGGCGGTGGCCTCGGTCGCCGTGGTCCTGGTGCTCGCCACGCTCTGCCTGGCGGTGGCCGCCGCAGGCCAGGCGCACCTGATGCGCATGGGAAAGGAGCAGTTGGCGGCCGCCCTGCCCCTGGGCCGGTTCGAGCTGGAGGTCGTCTGGCGACACCTGCACCAGACGCTGCCCGCCGACATATGGCGGCTGGTGGCGGTGGCCGTCGCCGGCACGGTCACGATGCTCCTCTGTGCCCGCCGCGTCCTGCCGGCCTGGATCGCAGCCGGCCTCTGGTGCGGACTGATCTTCGGCGACCTGGCCTGGTCGGGCCGCGATTTCAACGTCGTGACCGGGCCGTCCATCTACCTGGAGCCGCCCGCGCTGGCCCGGGCCCTGAAGGAACTCGACCCGGGGCGCATATTCCGCTACCGCCATTACGATGAGGTGGCCCCCGAGCGTCACGCCGGCCTGTACCCCTTCACCCAGGGATGGGGCCTGGACACGGACCGTTATGCCTCCTGCCTGGACACGCTGCCTCACAACGCGAACCTCCTGTGGGGCATCCCGTCGGTGAACGGGTTCTCGCCCCTGCAAACGCTGCCGCTCAAGACCTTGCTGGGGCGGCCGGGCAACCTGTCCACGCTGATCGAGTTCGAACTCTCCCCGGCGCTGAACCTGCTGGGCGCCCGCTACATCCTCAGCCCGCGGGACCAACTCCCAGGGAATCTCACCCATCTCAGGAAGGTAGCGGGCATCAACATCTTCCGCAACGAGGATGGCCTTCCGCGCGCTTTCATCGTGCACAAGGCGCTGCCGTCGGTTGACGACAAACACACCGTGAAGGCCCTCAGGGACGAGGGCTTCGACCATCGGAGCCGGCTCTTCATACACGATGCGCGGCAGCGGCCCCTCGCTGGCGAGCCCGGCCGAGCGGATGAAGATGAGTTCGCCCGCATCACCGAAGACACACATGACAGCATCGCGATTACGGCCCGCCTGAACCGGCCGGGGTATCTGGTGCTGGCCGACCAATACTACCCCGGCTGGCAGGTGGAGGTGGACGGGGCGGCTGCGGAACTGCTTCGAGTGGACTACCTGCTCAAGGGCGTGCGCCTGGACGCGGGGGAGCACCGGGTCCGCTTTAGCTTCCGGCCGCGCAGCTTCCGGCTGGGGTGCCTGGCCTCTTTGTGCGCGCTCGTGGTGCTCGGCGTCGGCATCGCGCTCACTTGCAGGGGCCGGCGGCTGCCTGGTGCCGGAGGGCCCGACTCAAGCGACCAGATGGGGCGTCCGTACGGGCGAGCGACGGCCGTGCTGGTGGTGCTGACCTGCGTGCTCTTTCTGGCCCTCGGGGCGCTGCTGTGCGCCTCGGTCTGGCGGCGTCTGCCCCGCCAGTTGGGGCCCCGCCGCTATGTCGTGGCCAAGGCCATAAGGATGGCCGCCGGCCTGGGCATTGACGACCGCCCGTTGGCGGCCTACGCAGCATTGCGAGACGTCACCCGGTGGTGGCCGGAGAACCCCAGGCTCAGGTATATGCTGGCGGCAAGAGCCAACGAAGCCGTGCGGGACCTTCTGAACGCGGGCCGTGCCGAAGAGGCGGGGGCGATCGCGGTGGAAGTGATGGAGATGGCCCCGCAAGAGGCCCGGGAGATGGCGCCCGTGTTGATGAGGCTGGCTGCGCGCGCGGAGCGCGTGCCGTAGAAGATTGAAAGGCTGCCCCCGGTCGCCTATAATGGCGCGGTGCGTTGAGGAATGGTGTAACGGCAACACAGCTGACTCTGGATCAGCCATTCCAGGTTCGAATCCTGGTTCCTCAGCCACACATTCGCAGCGATGGCCCCATCGTCTAGCCCGGTCCAGGACGCCGGACTCTCATTCCGGTAACAGGGGTTCAAATCCCCTTGGGGCTACCATACAGCTAGGGGCGCGGGCTATGGCTCGCGCCCCTTCCATTTGGGGACGCTCCGCCACAATCCCATCGCTGGGAATGCCACAAATGGCAGCATTTCCGGGCCCTTCGCGCCTTGACAAAAACGCAGAACTGGCCTACGATTGTGCAGAGGTAGCCATACCTATCAAC
>JAUVVP010000086.1 GCA_030604585.1 Planctomycetota bacterium
CCTCGTCACGAACGGGGTTTCGCAATAGCCCCTTAGGCAGCTCCGGAGCCCGTCCCCAATACTACGCCCGCGGCGCGGCATGTCAAGCTGCAAATCGCAGGGCCCTGCCGGCATCAGCGGAAGGCGAGCGCCAAGTGCAGCGGCGCTCGCCATGCCGATAAGGGCGGCATTGGCGAACGCCGCATGGGAGCCGCCTGACAGCCTCTACGTCTTGGGCTGGAGGTCAGAACTCGTACTTGAGCACCAGCGCGTAGAGTATCTCGTCGCGCTGGTTGAGGACCGTGCCCACGTCGCCGATCACGGCGTAGATGTTCATGTGATCGTTGACAATGTAGGCGGCGTGGACGTCCCACCAGTCGTTTTCGCCTTTGATGACGCCGGCGATGCGCCCCATCTGGTCGGGCATCTGCCGGTACTCGGTGCCGACGGCGAGCCGGTCGGTCACAAGCACCAGGGCGCTGCCCTCGAAGACGACCTGATAGTCGTCCGTGAAGCCGACCAGGCCCAACTGCGCCGCCTTGGAGGCCCGAGCGCCGGCGGTGAACAGCACGGTCTTGCCCAGCACGGGCACGCCCTTGGTAGCGGTCAGGGTGAAGTCCACTCCGTCGTTGTCGTTGTAGCCGATGGTCTCCAGGGCGTCGCCGAGGCGGCGGTTTATCTTGTGGATCTCGTCGTTGTACTTGTAGTGCACACCCGCCGTGACGGCGGGCATCCACTCCTGGTCCCACTCGCCCTCGCGGATCAGGTTCAGCCGGGCGTTGAAGTGGTGCAGCTCAACGTGACCCGATCGGATGTCCGGCACCAGCCTGGGGCCAAGTGCGGCTTGGAGGTCGTCCTCGAAGTCGTCTAACCCCAGGATATTGACCGCATAGCCCAGCTCCAGCCGCTCGAAAAGCGTCCAGGTGAACGAGGCCGCTTCGAAGTCCTTGTGGCCGATGCCGCCCACGTGGACGGCGACCGCCGGTTTCCCGATGGTGGTGCCCGGGGGCCCCGGGTTCACCAGGAGGGCCATGGGAGTCAGCACCAGCCCACCTACGCCCTCGATTGTGTGCAGAGGCAGCGGCGGTCCCTCAGTCGCTTCAGACTCCTCCTCTGCGAACGCGCCCGCTGCGACGAACATGACCGTCGCTGCAACGACCAACATGCCTGCAATCCTGCCGCAAGTCCGCTCTTCCGTCATCCGCCCCTCCTTATCAGCACCACCATGCAACACCGCGGCGTGCATGGGAACACTGCCAGAGACCTGGCACGCGGAAAAAGACCCTGTAGGTTAACAGGGGTCCCCTCCGGTGTCAAGCACAAAACTACTTAACAAGCCGGCCGTGCTGCATCTGCCCATCGCGGTCGCAGTTCGCTTGGGCGCTCTGACCCGGCAGCGTAGACCGAGCCGCTGGCCGGCCGGGACGGCGGAGAGGCCCGCGGTGGAGTTGCAGGTGGTTTGGCGCCGGCTTTCCTGGCGGGTTGACAGGGTGCACCTGGTCGCGCGTCCTGAGTCGAAAGATGGCCCGTTCAGCCTTCGCCACGTTGCGGGGTTAGGGTAGGGGCAGCGCCTTACGAGCCGGTCGTCCAGTCGAGGACCACGCCCCAGTACTCGTCCTTCTGATTGAGCAGTCCCTGGTAGGCCTTCTCGATGTCGTCGGCCGGCATCCGGTGGCTGACCAGGGGAGTCACATGCAGCCTGTCGCGCGCGATCAGGTCGTATACGGTCTCGAGGTTCCCACGAGTTGAGTTGCGCACTGGAGGCGCCGGCTCCATGGGCACGCGCCACTCCAGGGCTCCCTTGAAGGTCACCCACCGGTAATGGACCGGATGCAGCGCTTCATTGAGATCGGCCTGGACCGAAGCGCGAGGGGAGCCGAGGAAGATCACCTCGCCGTGGTCAGCCGTCAGCTCGGCCGCCTGGCGGACGACACGCACGTCGCCGACGGCGTCCACGCTGACGCGCACTCCGTCCCCGCCGGTAAGCGACTTCACGGCCTCGGCGACCTCCTCCGGTGAGCCGCCGACCACGTGTTCGACGCCCACGCGCTGCGCCAATTCCCGCCGGGCGCCGACGGGGTCTATGCCGATAACGCGTGCCCCGCTCAGGTTGAACAACTGGGCTGCCAGGTTGCCCACTATCCCGAGCCCGAGCACGGCTACCCAGTCGTTCAACTCAAGGTCGGCAACCTGAAGTGCCGTGATCGAGACCATGGCCATCCGCGCAGCGGCCGCCGTGCCGTCGTCCAGGCCGTCCGGCACGTGGACGGTCATGTCCCAGCCCGTTCCCGTCGCGAAGTGGCGGGAGACGTGGCCGTGCATGGTGAAGACCCTCTCGCCCACGGAGGCGACGCGCACGCCGTCACCGACGGCTATCACGCGGGAGACGTTGGCGTAGCCGGGCTTGAAGGGATAGCTGCACCAACCGCCCGGCCGCCCTGCCTCGGGGTCCAGGCCCGTGTAGATGGCGAGTTCAGTCCCTGCGGAGATGAAGGTGGCCACGGTCTCCAGCAGCATCTCACCCGGGCCGGGCTCGTCATGATCCAGTTCGCGGGTCAGCACGACTACGTCGTTGCGGCCTTGCGTTATCGCTTCGCGGACCTGCATCTTCATCCTCCTCCTGTAGCAATGGACGTTGTGATCGCCCGACAGACGGCGCAGCAGCCTATCCACTCCCAGCCGGTTCATCAAGGGCCGTCGGACTGGAATGGGAAGCCTGGCTCGGAGGCCCGCCGGCAACTACAGGAAGTCAGGAGGTAGCGCCGCTTTCCAGGCGGCACCGATTCGCCTTCAGGATCGGTCGGTGCGCGGGCGCCGGCGGGCGCTGCGTCTTGGCCGGTCCGCCTACCATTGGGTGCACTCGATGGCGATGCCCTTGCTCAGATTGCCGTAGCACTTCTCGTCGCAGCGGATGCAGTTGACGATTTCGTCGAACCGTCCCTCTCGGACCTTCTGCGGCCAGAGCGGGTCCGCGATGAGGCCCCGGCCCACCGCTATCAGGTCGGCCCGCCCCAGCGTCAGCGCCGCCAGGGCGCGCTCCACTTCGTCCATCAGGCCCACGCCGATGACCGGCACGCCGAATCGCCTGAACGGCTCGGCGAGGTCCGCCGCGGCCTCGGCACTGGCCGGCGATATGTCCAGGACGTCAACGCCTTCCTGGACCAGCCTCGCCGCAAAGCCGAGGCTGTCATCCAGCCCGTAGCTGCCCTCCTGCACGGGCGTGTGACGGTAGAGGAGCAGGCGGTCGTCGCCCAGGCCGCGCCGCGCCGCGCTCGTTACCTCAAGCCCCATGCGCATCCGGTTCTCCAGCTCGCCGCCGAACTTGTCCCTGCGCGCGTTGTCGGTGGGAGAGAAGAACTGGTTCAGCAGGAACCCGTGAGCGCCGTGCGGCTCGACGCCGTCGAACCCGGCTTCGGCACATATGCGGGCCGCCGCCTCATAGTGCCGGGTCATCTCATGAATCTCGACCGGCTCGAGGTCGCCCGGCTTCGGGTTCCGGCCGAACATCACCGGGAAGAGCTGAATGGCGGCCAGGGCACCCCCACGGTGGATGGCCTTAACCAGAGCGGCCAGGCCCTCGACGGTAAGCTCCTTGCCGAACCTGTCCGCCGCCACGGCCTCCACTATCACCATGCCGACGCCGCCGGCGGCGTGCTCGCCGTACCAACCCAGTCCTGCGTCCGAGACTATGCCCCGGTTGGTGGCCATCGGCGGCATCACCATCCGGTTCGGGATGGTGTATCCCTTCACCTGTAGCGGCTTGAAGAGCGGCGTTACATCCACGCTCACGGCAGGTCCTCCTTTCGGCGGAGTTTCCCGGCAGGTGAGCGACTACGGCGCCATACCTTCGATCTTAGGACCATGATCGCAAAATTTCAATGTGCACGCGGGCGATTCGAGTGCAGGGTACGGCCGGCGTTTTGACCCGGCGCGTGCGTCCTGCTAAGATGCTCGTTCTACGGGCCCGGCGCACGTCGAGGGCCGGCCAGTTCAGGGGTGGCGAGCGCAGATGAGTTCCACGGCCAGTGATAGCATAGCGGGGCGCGTTGCCGTCGTTGTCGGCGCGGCCGGCGGGATCGGGCGCGCGGTCACGGCGCGTCTGGCGGGGGCAGGCTGCCGCCTGGCGTTGGTCGACGTAGTGGGAGATGCCCTGGACGAAGTGGCCCGTGGCGTGGGTCTGGAGGATTCGGCCTTCGCTTGCTGCGCCGACATCACGGACTGGGACCAGGTTGAGCGCACAGCGAGTGACGTGCAGGAGCGCTTCGGCGGAGCGGACATCCTGGTCAACGCGGCGGGCATCAACACGAAACAGCGCACCCTGGCCGACCTGTCGCCTGAGCAGTGGGAACGCGTGGTGGCGGTGAACCTGAACGGTGTCTTCCATTGCGTGCAGGCGTTCGTGCCGATGATGAGGGAGTCGGGCGGTGGGATCGTCGTCAACATCGTTTCGGCGGCGGCCCGGCTGGTCTCGGCCGGAGCCGGCACGCACTACTGCGCGGCCAAACGGGCCCTGCTCTCGCTTACCGAGTCCATCAACATCGAGCAGGGACGTCACGGCATACGCGCGTGCGCCATCTGCCCGGGTGAGGTGGCCACGCCCCTGGTCAACCAGCGTCCCGAGCCGCCCGGCGCGGAGCGGCTGGCTGCGATGCTGCGCCCGGAGGACGTGGCGGAGGCGGTCCATTACGTAGTGACCCGCCCGTCCCGTGTGACCGTCAGCGAGATGAGCATCTTCCCCTCGTCGCAGATCTCCGGTCGCTTCGTGGTGTGAGCAAGGAGGCGCGGGATTGGAACCGGGAGTTCAGGAGCTGCGGGAGCTGGAAAAGTGCGCGGCCGAGGTGCGCCTGCAGATCGTGCAGGCGATGGGGCCGGGCAAGGCGCATCATTTCGGCGGCTCCCTGTCCGCCGCGGACCTGCTGGTGGCGCTCTACTTCTACAAGATGCGCCACCGGGCTCGGGAGCCGGGCTGGCCGGAGCGCGACCGCTTTGTCATGAGCAAGGGACACGGTGTGCCGGCCCTTTACGTCTGCCTTGCAAGGGCCGGGTTCTTCCCCACGTCCGAACTGGCGGGCCTGAAGGAGTTCGGCAGCAGCCTCCAGGGCCACCCCGACATGCGCAAGACAATCGGCCTGGAGGCCAACACGGGCTCGCTCGGGATGGGCTTGTCGGTGGCGAACGGGATGGCTCTGGCGGCGCGGGTGACAGGTCTGGACTACCGCGTCTACGCCCTCCTGGGCGACGGCGAGTGCCAGGAGGGGCAGGTCTGGGAGGCCGCCATGACGGCCGCGCACTACGGGCTGGACAACCTGACGGCCATCGTGGACCGCAACGAGCTTCAGGCGATGGGCCGCACCGAGGAGCGCATGAGCCTGGAGCCGATCGTGGAGAAGTGGCGCGGCTTCGGCTGGCGGACGCGGGAGATTGACGGCCATAGCATGAGCGAGATATGTACGGCATTGGACGATGCCGCTCGGACGAGAGGGGCGCCGTCCGTCATCGTCGCCCACACCGTGAAAGGGAAGGGGGTCTCCTTCATGGAAGGCCGGCCGGGGTTCCACAACGCGAAGCTGACGGACGAGCAGTACCGCAATGCCGTGGCGGAACTAGAAGCAGGGATAGCGTCGCTGGGAGGGTAGCGCATGGCCGGGTTGAAGGCGACCCGTGACGGCTACGGCGAAGCCCTGCTCCAACTGGGCCAGGAGGAGCCGCGCGTCGTCGTTGTGGACTGCGATCTGTTCCGCTCAACGCGGACTGCTGCCTTTGCGGAGGCGTTCCCGGACCGCTTCTTCGAGATGGGGATTGCCGAACAGGACATGGTCAGCACGGCAGTGGGGCTGGCCCTGAGCGGCATGATCCCCTTTGCCAACTCCTTCGCCGTCTTCCTGACGGGCCGGGCGTTCGACCAGACGCGCCAGCAGATAGCCCTGCCCGCGGTGAACGTGAAACTGGCGGGGTCCAGCGCAGGGATCACTCAGGGCCCGGACGGGGCGACCCACCAGTCGGTTATTGACGTTGCGCTGATGCGAAGCCTGCCCAACATGACCGTCATTGTCCCTTCGGACGCGGAGGAGGCGAGACTGGCCACGCGGGCTGCCGCCGAGTGGGAGGGACCGGTCTATCTGAGGCTGAGCCGGTACGAGACGCCCGTCTGGCGCGACGGCGGGTCGGCATTCGAGATCGGGAAGGCCGAGGTGCGCAGGGCAGGCCGGGACGTCTCGTTGATTGCCTGCGGAGTGATGCTGGGCCGGGTGTTGGAGGCGGCGGAAGCTCTGGCGGGCGAGCGCATCTCGGCCGAGGTGCTCAACGTCCACACCGTCAAGCCGCTGGACGCGGAGGCCGTCCTTTCCTCCTGCGAGCGCACGGGCGCCGCCGTGACGGTCGAGGAGCACAGCATCATCGGCGGGCTCGGCAGCGCCGTGGCGGAGCTGCTAACCGAGGGGGCCGGCAAGCACATCCCGCTGCGCAGGCTCGGGGTGGCCGACACCTTCGGCGAGTCCGGCCTGGCGGACGAGCTGCTGGCCAAACACGGCCTGACGGCAGAGGACATCGCGGCCCAGGCGCGGGAACTCGTGGGCAACCGCGCTGGCTGAGGCGAAAGGCACGGCCTGTGTGGCTCGCGCCGTCGTCAGACGGCGAGTCGTTCGGCTCTGGCGTTCCGGCCTGTGGCCGGACGCGCAGACTGGAGAGTCTGCGCCACATTGCTACTTCGGCCGCGTGATAACGAGGATGATCTCGTCTGGGCCGATGGTGCCGCGGACCTCGGCAGGGAGTGTCAAGCCGTGCCGGACGCCCTCGCTCTGGCCGTCGCGCAGGACCTCGACGCTACACGGTCCGGTGCCCAGGTAGTCGGGGACAGTGACTGCGACGTCCTGGACCTCTTCCGAGACGTTCACCATGATGATCCCGACCGACCCGTCTTCCGCCCTCCAGGCGCTGTGCAATACGCTGGGGACGTCAATGGTCAGTTCCTGCCGCAGCCAGCGGTGCCAGAACTTCCGGGTGACCGTGGGCGCGCAGGCGCGCGAGAGGCGGATGGACCTCCTCGCCCGCCCTGCGGCGGGCTTCTGGGAATCACAATCCGTATGAGCCTTGCGAGCCACGGGGCAGGCCCGCAACTTGCCCAGCCGCCGACGTAGCAAAGTAGGCCTGGCTGGTGCGGGGGTTCGCGACGAGACCCCGCCAGCTCCGGCGAATCGGCTTGACCCTGGCTCTGGACTGCGTAGAATGTGGACGCCTCGAAGCGGCGTCGGGCCGCTCCGAGGCACGGCCAATGATCACCCTGATCAGGAGGTGCATGGTGCGATGAAACACGGGCTCTACACGGTGACGTACAGTGC
>JAUVVP010000414.1 GCA_030604585.1 Planctomycetota bacterium
GCTCCAGCGCAAGAAGCTCAACCCGCGCCGAGCCAACGTATCGGAGGGCGTCCGGGAACTCCGCCACCAGGTCCTCGAAGGCCCGCCGAGCCTGCTCGGGCCAGCCCAAGCGAAGCAGGACCCCGCCGGTGCGCAGCCAGGCGGCGGCAGCATCCGCCCGCCGGGGAAGGTCGAACTCCACCCCAGGCTCGTATTGGGCGCTGCGCGCGGCCCATGCCGCGTTGCGCCAGGCCAGAAGGCGGCGCTGAAGGTCCGCCGGCTGGTGCACGTCCGCCCGGCGGGCGAATGCCATGAACTGGCTGACGCGCGAGAAGTCCGGCATTTCGCCGGACACGCCGAGTGCGAATACGTCCGTGTTCTGGTCGCCGACGGCACGGGTGAACGTGAACCCGCCCGGCACGGGACGCGGGAACCCGTCCGCGAAGGAAAAGGTAGTGAGCTGGCGCGGCGGAGGCGGCTCGTCGCCGGCAAAGAGCTGCTCGGAAAACGAGACCGAGAAGATGGCGGAGGCGTCCCGCTGGTCCAGGCGCCCGTCGCGGCTAGTGTCGAAAGCCGTGCGGGAGAAGAAGATGCGGCGGCCGTCGGTGCTCCAGCACGGGTAGAGGTCCAGCTCGGGCCCGGAGGTCAGGCGAGCGACGGTCCCGTCCGCCAGGCGCAGCAGCCAGAGGTCCGGCTCACCCGACCCTCGCGCGGAGACGAAGGCCAGGTGGCGCCCATCAGGCGAACAGTCCGGCATCTGGCCGCCCCGTTCGGTCAGGCGCACGGGCTGGCGGCCCAGCTTCAGCGCCCACAGGTCGAACCTCCGGCCGAGGGACGGGCTGGAGGCATAGAAGATGCGCTTGCCGTCGGGATGCCAGCAGGGCTGGTCGTCGGCGCTCTCTTCGCCGGTCAGGCGCTCCGGTGCGGGCCGGAAGGGCCACTTGCGCAGGCGCAGCAGCCAGATGTCGCCCGCGCCGTCCTGACGGGTCGAGACGAAGAGGAGCCGCCTGCCCTCGGGGTCGAAACGCGGCCAGCGGTCGCGCGCGCTGTGCGGGGCCAGCTTGAGGGCCGGCCTGAGGGCAGTCAGGGCCTCCTCTTGCAGGAAGATGTCGGCTCCGCCGTCCCGGTCGGAGACGTAAAGGAGGCTGCGGCCGGCGGCGTGGAAATCGGCATTGAACTCCGCCCCCGGCCCGCGCGTGAACCGCAGGGGGCGGTTCCAGTCGTCCGGCTCGGCCGGCAGCAGTTCGCCGATCTCCTTGCGCGGCACGCCTTCGATGCCGGCGCATCCGGCCGCCGGCAGCAGGGCGATTACGCCCGCCAGCCAAGCCAGTGACACCACCCACGTGGGAAAGCGCATAGGCGCCACCGTCCTGCTCCTTACCTGGTCGTCCAGGTGCCGTCCGGGAACTGCACCCTCGTGCCGGCTTCGGCCTCCTGGCGGTACCTGGCCGCGAGTATCCGCCCCACGGCGCGCAGGCCCCGCTCGCCTTTCAGTTCCGGGTTGGTATCCACGATCCTCCGCATGATCACCCGGCGGTCCTCGTTCTCTTCCTCGACCAGTTCCCGGACGAGCCGCAGCCGGCGCGGGTCGGCCACCTCCAACCCGGCCATCTCGGCCTCGAAGACCGCCAGCAGGCCGTCGTTCCCCTCGCCGACGTAACCCTCCCGCTTGAACTCCAGCACGTCGTCGCGGTTGAACTCGATGCGGCGGCGGGCGGCCAGCGCGCGCGCCTCGCTCTCGGTCATCGTGCGGGGCGGCGTCGGCTCGCCGCTGACGGGGTCAATGGCCCGCACGCCGGCGATCAGGTAGACCTCCTCCCCCAGGTGCTCGAACGAGCCGAGCACCTGCTCTTCGAGCGAACGCTGCCCGCCCTTGACCTCGATCTGCGTGCCGACCAGCCCGCCCAACAGATTGCATCCGCACAAGAGAAGCGCCAGCGGGCCCAGCAGCAGACCGACGTAGCTTTGCATCGCCCTCATCGCTCGGTTCCCCCGGCCTTCGTGCTCCCTGAAGGGCCTTCGCGTCCCGCCCCTTGCGCGGTCGTCTTCCTCGTATTCTGGCACGCCCCCACGCCTTTTGCAACTCGCGGTGCGCGGGGTCAGCGCAGGCGGACCGCCCCCTCGGGCGTCGTCTCCAGCAGCTCGGCGTCCAGCAGGTTCAATGCCTCCAAGCCCACTGCGGACTTCCGGAAGACATCGCTCACCATCTCTGCGCCGAACAGGTTCGCCAGGTTGAACCTGGGTATCGAGTACTCCGTGATCAGGCCGCTGGCCAGGCCTTGGAGTTCCACGTCCGCGCTGAAGAAGCCGCGCTCCAGGGAAGCCCTGGCCCGCAGCGGACTGGCGAGCCTGAGGGCGCTCCGCGCGCGCACGATGCTCGGGTTGGCCGCTTTCGGGTCCAGGGCCAGCAGCAGCCGGTCCAGCGCGTCCGGGCCGATCTCGGTGATGTCAAGCTCGGCGGCCACGTCCTTGATTGGGTTGTATGAGGCGCCCGTTGCAGCTTGCGGCGAGATGAGCGCCCCGAGCATGAAGGTGCCGTTGACGCGGGCGTCTCCCCTGAAGTCGCGCAGCCCGGCCGGCAGCATGCGCCGGAAGTCAATGCCCGCGAACTCGCCCTCGATGCGCGCCTGCCGGCCGGCCTCCACGGGGCGGAACGAGGCGGCGCCGACCAGCTTGCCCCCGAGCGGATGGAGGTAGAACCTCGGGACCGAGACGGCGGCCCCCCGGGCGAGCAGCTCGATCCCGAGATCGCGCACAAGCTCGGTTCCAAGCACGGATATCGAGCGCACGGTGAGCATGTCGTCCGGGGTCAGCAGTTCGTCTGCGGCCGTGGCGAACTCGGGGACTACAGCCCGCATCCCCGCGGCGGCGGGCTGCGGCCGGCCGGCGATCATGCTCTGGCTGAGCGCCGGTTCGCCATCCCCCTCGGCCGCCGGGACGATGCGCCACTCTTTCGAGAAGTCGAAGCGCCCGTCGAGGCCCTCTACCGCGAACAGGTCGCCGTAAGCCAGCGAGAGGTCCGCAAGATGCGGGCGAACCGCTACTTGCAGCAGGTCGCCGCGCTGGAGGATCAGGCCGAAGTCCCACTGGAACTCGCCGCTCGACTCCAGCCCTTCC
>JAUVVP010000458.1 GCA_030604585.1 Planctomycetota bacterium
AGCAACTGGAGCACCACGTCCAGTATCTGCGCGAAGTCCGCTCCTTGAGCCCCTTCTGCGGCCGGCCGGGCGTAGCGCAAGAGGCCGCTGACGGTGCGGTTGAGCCGGTTGATCTCGCCCACTATCAGCCCCGTCTCCTCCGCCTGGATGCCCTCGCGCTCCAGCTCTTCGGCCAGGCACTGCACCAGGGACTTGATGGAGCTGAGCGGGTTACGCACCTCGTGGGCCACGCTGGCGGCGAGCTGCCCCAGGCTGGTCAGCTTCTCCCTGGCATACAGGCGCCGCTGCAACTGGAGCTTCTCGCGGATCATGGCGGCCCGGCCCATTGCGCTGGATATCCTGCTGGCCATCACCAGCAACTGCTCCGAGGCCTCCTCGGTCAGCGGAAACATGCGGGGAGTGGGCCCGACGGCGATGAAGCCCGTGCAGGCGCCTTCGTGGACGACGGGGTAGATGCTGTAGGCCCTCAGCTTGCGCATGGCGGACAGGCAGCGCACGTCCCTGATCTCGCGCCTCTCCAGCCAGGCCGCGCCCAGGTCCGCGCAGACGCGCACGACGTCCTCGAAGTCGTTCTCGCCGAATTCGCCTTCGGGCCGGTCGCCGTGGCAGGCGAGGCCGGAATCGGACCGCACGATGACCGATGCGCTGCGTGCCCCGCAGGCCTCCTTGATCTCCCGGCAGACCCCGTCCAGCAGCCGGCCGGGGTCCAGCATCGGGTCGGAGGAGATCTCCCGGTTCAGGGTGCTGAGCCTGTACTCGGCGTCGGCCGTCCTGCGGAAGGCGACGAAGCGCAGCAGGTCGCGCACCGCCCGGCCCATGCGCGGGAACATGTAGACCAGGCCGATGACCAGCAGGGCCTCCAGCAGGGCGACGTTGAGGGCCGGCATCCGCAGGCCCAGCCACTGCGCAAGCTCCAGGATCAGGAAGTAGTAGATGCTGATGACCAGCAGCGTCAGGAAGCCGTGCAGCATGCTGCGCCGCAGGATGAACTCCAGGTAGTTGTAGCGATAGACGTAATAGGCGAATACAACGCCGGGGAAGAGCCCTCCCAGGCTCACCATCAGGTCAATCTCGCTCATCCGGCCTGCCGCCTCGGGGCGCAGGGCCATCATGAACGCCGAGGCGACGATGGCCGTCGCAACCAGCGCGGTGCCCCAGAAAAGCGTCCGGAAGAAGCGCGCCTCCTCCTTGCCCTCCACTTGCCGCGTCTGCCGGAAGCAGACCCACGCGCTCGAGATGAGCGAGAGGGCCAGCCACCCCAGGAAAACCTGCCCCACCGCGCTGGCGCTGATGGAGGCCAGGCGGGCCTCGCCGCTGATGAGGTTGACCAGGACCAGAGAGAACGGCAGGACCAGGGCGCAGATGGCCGCCACCAGTCCGGCCAGCAGCCACGTGGGCAGCGGCCGATGGCGCTCGTGCAGGTACAACAGCGCCATGATCATCAACAGACTCGGGATAAAGGCGATCCCAAGGCAGCAGATGATATCGGTCACTTCCTCCACGTGGGGCAGGCGGCCGGTGAACAGCAGGTGGGCTACCCCGTCCAGTGCGTTGCCCAGATACCAGACGGCGGCGCTCATGCCGAGCAGCAGCAGGATCACCTCGCTCCACGTCTTGTCCCGACGCCTGAGCACAAGGGCCGTCAGGACGCCGTAAAGCACGGTGCCCACTACGTAAACGATCGTGGAGGCTATGGCTGCAACCATACCTGCTGTATGCTATCGGGGCCCCCCGAAGGTGTCAACGCCATGGCATCCCGCCCGGCCGGCCCTGTGTAGTGTTGAAATCCGCGCAACGCGTTCCTTACAATGGGTAGGCGGAGGGGACGTGCAGCTACCTTGTTCCCGAGCACGGGAGTTCTGTTCTCGTGACGGCAGATGAAGGGGGCCACCAGGTAGGGCAGGCCCACCCGCTCCGCGAAGGCTCCGAGCTGGCCGGACTGAAGCTCCAGCGCCTGATCGCCCGCGACAGGTTCTGCGGGCTCTGGCTGGCCGCGCCCGCGGAAGAGGGGTCCGCCCAGAGCTGTGTTCGCGCCATTCCCGTCGCCAACCTGTCCTGCCCGGACGCCCGCGACAGGTTCTGCTCGGAGCTGTCCTTCTGGCGGAACTTCCCCGGCAGGAGCGCCGTGGAGCTGTACGACTGCGGTCTGAGCGGCGATTACTGCTACATGGTGATGCGCTATCTGCCGGAGGGGTCCGCCGAGTTCATGCTGCAACGGCAGGAGACACTCCAGGACCGGGTACCGGGCTTCGCCCTCGATTTCGCGGCGGCACTGCGCGACCTGCACGACAATTCGGGAGCTCACGGCAACCTGAAGCCGTCAAACGTCTTCCCCGTGGGCGAGGGGGGAGTGCTCCTGAGCGACTTCGCGATGCCCCTCTGGCTGGACGAACTCGAGGCGGGATGCGCGGCGCTGGAGCCCCATGTGCTGCATCCTTACCGTGCGCCGGAGCAGCGTGGGAATCCCCACGATTTCGACACGCGCTCCGACGTCTATTCCTTCGGGCTCATCCTGGCCCGGTGTCTGACCGGCCGTGCGCCGAGCAGCGACGGGCGGCCGCCTGAGATTCCGCCGGGCCAGTGGCCGGTCCCGTTCGTCAGGGCCGTTGAACGCTGTCTTGAGCGCGACAGACAGAGGCGACCCGCAGACGGGCTGGAGCTGCTCGAGATGATCCGGGCCACCGCAAGGCCCTTGCGGCCGAAGGCTCCCGATGCCCCGCCGCCGGGGGCCGCCCCGGCCGAGGCTGCCCCGCCGCCGGAGGCCGCCCCGGCCGAGGCTGTGCCGGC
>JAUVVP010000416.1 GCA_030604585.1 Planctomycetota bacterium
GCCGCGCCCGCCGCCACCGCGATGATCCCCTCCAGAACGTTTCACCCGACCGTGGCGACCTCGAGCAGGAACCCTTGTCGCAGCGATCGCGGGCGCCCGTCGCGGCTTCGCTCACGGTCGGGCGTGTGGAAGGTCGAGTCGTCGTTCATGGGTCTCGCCACGCGGAAGGGCAGGAGCCGCCTGGACGCCTTGCCCCACCCGTCGGGACACTGCAAGGACAGGAGGGATGCGAGCGGTCACCTGAGGATGATGTCTGGGCCGCTCATGAGGCGCTCGCAGTAGATGCAGCGCAGGCTCACGGGCGAGGAGCCGAGCACCTCGAAGCAGGTGGTGACCGACTGGCGGTTGGTGACGCAGCTCGGGTTGAAGCAGCGCACGATGCCCTCCACGCGGTCCGGCAGTTGCACCTTTCGCTTCTCGGCCACTCGGTAGTCTTTGATGATGTTCAGCGTGGCCTGGGGCGCGATCAGCGCTATCTTGTCGACCTCCTGGGGGGTGAGTTCGCGGCCTTCGATCTTGATGATCCCCTTCTTGCCCACCTGCTTGCTCGGCAGGTTCATGCCGACCAGGACCATCTGGTCCTCCTGCTCCAGGCGCAGTATCTCGGCGACCTTGAAGGTGGCCTCGTTGCTGACGTGGTCAATGACCGTCCCGTTGCGGATGGCCGAGACGTTCAGTTCCTGGGGCACCGGTCTCTCCGAACCCATGTTCATGCCTGTCCGAGCACCATGGCCAGCAGTGCCTGCCGCACGGGCACGCCGTTCCTGGCCTGTTCGAAGTAGACAGCGAAGGGGGTATCGTCCAGGTCGGCAGACAGCTCGTCCACCCTGGGCAGCGGATGCATGATGCGCAGCTCGTCCCTGGCGCCGGCCTCCCGAAGCAGGGCCAGGTCCACGCGATAGGCGCCTTTGACGCGCTCGTATTCCACGCTGTCGGCGAAGCGCTCCTCCTGGATGCGGGTGCAGTAGATGATGTCGAGCGTGGGCAGCACGGCGTGGAGGTCCTCGGTCTGTTCGTAGCCGACCCCGGCCTCATCGAGTTCCTGCCGCAGCTCGTCCGGCACCGCCAGCAAGGGCGGCGCCACGAAGACCTGGCGGCAGTCGAACCGGGCCAGCGCCGTCGCCAGCGAGTGCACCGTGCGGCCGTACTTCAGATCGCCCACGAAGCCGACGGTCAGGCCGTCTATCCGGCCGCACACCTTGCGGATCGTGTAGAGGTCCAGGAAGGTCTGCGTGGGGTGCTGGTTGGCGCCGTCACCGGCGTTGATGACGGGCCGGCCGGCTATCCGGGCGGCCAGGCGGGCGGCGCCTTCCCACGGGTGCCGCAGGACGATCACGTCGCAGTAGCCCGCCACGACCCGGATGGCATCGCTGAGCGACTCGCCCTTCTTGAAGGACGATTGCTCCGAGTCGCCGAAGTCGAGGACCTGTCCGCCGAGCCGCATCATGGCCGAGGCGAAGCTCAGGCGCGTCCGCGTCGAGGGCTCCAGGAAGATCGTAGCGAGCACTTTGCCCTGAAGCAGCCCGAAGTGGTCCTCGGCCTCCATCCGCTCGGCAACCGAGAGCACGTGCAGGATCTGGTCCCGGTCGAAGTCCCGGACGCTGATCACGCTGCCGATGCTGCCCGCCATTTGACCGCCGACCCCCTTTCGATGCTCGCGAAAGAGCGACTCGGGTTTCGGCAGGGAGGGCTGCGACCCGACCCCCCTGTGCGCCCACGCGGATTATAACGCAAACACCGGGCTTTTCAATCGCCCCCGGCCCCGGAACTCGCCCGGAAGTCGCAGCTCTCAGACGGATGCCTCTTCGGCCGCCTGCACCACCAGGTCGCCCACCTCCTGGGTGCTGCAGCCCATCTTGCCGGCGGCCACGCTCTGGAGCTTGTTGGCCGTCACCCACATCACGGCCCGCTCCACGCGGGCGGCTGACGTCTGCTCGCCCAACTCCTCCAGCATCATTCCCGCGGCCGCAATGGCCGCCAGCGGGCAGACCACGCCCTGGCCCGACTACTTCGGCGCGCTGCCCCCTATCGGCTCGAACATCGAGACGCCTTCCGGATTGATGTTCGCCCCGGCCGCTATGCCCAACCCTCCCTGGATCATCGCGCCCAGGTCCGTGATGATGTCGCCGAACATGTTGCACGTCACGATCGTGTCGAACCATTCCGGGTTCTTCACCATCCACATGCAGGTGGCGTCCACGTGGGCGTAGTCGCGCGTGATGTCCGGATACTCCCCGCCCACCTCCTGGAAGGTGCGCCACCACAGGTCGTGCGCGTAGGTGAGCACGTTGGTCTTGGCGCAGAGGGTCAGCATCTTCTTGTCGCCGCGCCGCCGGCAGTAGTCGTAGGCGTAGCGGACGCAGCGCTCGACGCCGAAGCGCGTGTTGACCATCTCCTGGACGGCCACCTCGTTCGGGGTGCCCTTGTAGGTGAACCCGCCGCTTCCGGTGTAGAGTCCCTCGTTGTTCTCCCGCACCACGACGAAGTCTATGTCCTCGGGCCCCTTGTCCTTCAGCGGGCAGTCCACGCCCGGGTAGAGCTTGACGGGCCGCAGGTTGATGTACTGTTCGAGTTCGAAGCGGAGCCTCAGCAGGAGCCCCTGCTCCAGGATGCCGGGGGCCACGTCGGGATGCCCCACCGCGCCCAAGTAGATGGCATCGAGGGAGCGCAGCTCTTCGAGGGCGGCGTCGGGCAGGACCCCGCCGGTCTTCAGGTAGCGCTCGCCGCCGAAGTCGTACTCCACCGCCTCGTAGTCGAACCCGTCAATCTCGCTGACGGCCGCAAGGACCTTCAGCCCTTCGCGCACGACCTCCGGGCCGATGCCGTCGCCGGCTATCACAGCGATCTTGTGCATGGCAGCGCTCTCGGGACGCTCAGGGAACGAATGAGCACAAACCGGAGGGCTCAAGCTTACCCGTCCCGCCGCGAAAAGTCAAAGCCAGACCCGCTCAGTGCAGAGCCGTACGCGCCAACGTCCCCTGGCCCACCTTAGGCCAAATACTTGACGGTACCCTCGCGGGCCCGCTGTTGAGCGAGTTATACGGAACCGTTAGAATACGCTTCGA
>JAUVVP010000417.1 GCA_030604585.1 Planctomycetota bacterium
CGGCGTGTTGTCCACGCTGAACTCGCCGATGACGGTGTCCAGCGCGAGCCAGTCGGCGGCGTTGTAGCCGGCCACGTCGGCGCCGGTCAAGTAAGCGCCCGTCACGCAGCAGGGGTCGCCGTGGTGGCCGCTGATGTCGCTCCCGCCGGCGGGCAGGCCCAGGGCGTGCTCCAGGATGTCGAGGGCGATCTCGCCCGTCGTCCATTTGCCGCCGTCTACGCCCGGTGAGTCCTCGCCGCTCTCGGTATTGCACGTGTGCCCGCGCCGGTTCCAGACGTAGTGCCCGCGCCCGTTGATGCGCACCGGCTCGTTCTCCAGCCGGAACCGCTTGCCGCCGGCGGTGCAGTCCCAGCTCTCCTCGGCCACGCCGCCGGGGGAGATGTCGGTGACGTTGCCCCGGAACAGGATCGGGCCCGGATAGCCGCCCGCCGTGGTGGTCGTGGTCCCGCCGCTCTCGGCCACCTGGTAGACGGCCACTCCGTCCCACAGGCGGGGCATGCCGCAGGCGTCGTGGCGGCCGCTGTAGCGCAGCAGCGCCGTCCACGGCTCCAGGTAGGAGCGCTTCAGTTGAAGGACCCTTAAATCGGTTCTCAACGCGCCGTTAATGTGTATTTGAACGTTCATAAAAGAGCTTTCAGCTATCAGCGGTCAGCTTTCAGCTACGAATTGCTTTTTGCCGTGGCTGAGTGCTGATTGCTGATCGCTATATTTCCTTCACGAATTCCGCCTCGAACGATGTCACCTTGCGGTCCGTGTGGGCGGGTCGGAGCGAGTCCAGGACCACGCCCGCGAACGTGTTGCCGTTGCCGGTCAGATCAACCTGGCGCGGGCCGATCTGCCGGGCCAGGTTCTCAAGATACGTTGCCAGGTGCACGGCGTTGGCCAGGGCCTCGGCGGCCACGATGAGGCGGATGTGACCGGCCCTGTGCGGCTCGCTGGTGCGTGTGCCGCGCGCCCTTGGTATCTCCCGCAGCGGCCAGGAGCGCACCAGCTCTATCCTCATGGCGACGCCGATGCCTAAGGTCACGCCGCCTGCGGCGTAGTCCTGGGCGGTGGAGGTGCCGGCGTAGGGCGAGGGTTGCGATGGGATTGTTCCCCACCCCGGCTCGCTCGACTTTTCGGGGGAGAGGAAGCTGAACCGCATGTCGGCGAACTTGAACGCCTTCACCTCGCCCGTGGCGCCCACGCAGACGCTGTCGCCGAAGACCTGGCGGAAGATGCGGTTGTCCTCCACGCCCAGCTCGCCGGGGCCGCTTGCGGCCAGGGCGCGGAAAAGCTCGTAGATATAGCGCTCCGCATCGCCCAGGTTCTCGCGCACGCGCTGGCCGGTCACCTCCATGTCCAGGCCGCCCCCGCCGCCGTCCATGACGCGAGCGGGCAGGCCGTAAGGCTCCCGAACCACGTTGCGCCGGTAGGCCGTGGGCGTGGCGAACGCGTGCTGGCCCAGCTCCACGTCCGTCCCGTTCCCGTCGTTGAAATACCCTCCGGGCATTGTCTTCTCCGCTCAGGCCCTTGCCGTAGACAGTCGTTTGAGCTGGCTCTTGATGCGCAGCAGCTCTTTCTTCATGAGCTCCTGTTCTTCCAGGATTTTGCCGTACAGTCCGGCATTGCGCCTTGCGACCTGGGCGAACGCCTTTCTGAGTTCCACCATGCGCCGATGCTGCTCCAGCAGGCCGTCGGCGGCCTCATTGAGGCCCTCGCCGCGCTCTTCTGATTCGGCTTGTGGCATCTTCCCTCCCCTTCTGTAAAGGAACCGCGTTGTGACACAGCACGTCCCTCACACCTCCGAGACAACATAGCTTACGTCCACGCCGCTCTGGTCCACTGCGGCCTCAAGGCGCGTCCTGGACCTGACAAGGGCACACGGCAGCGCACGCTCGGTGCTTTCGTCCACGTAAAGGCGCGGCAGCTCGATGGTGAGCTTCCGCCCGGAGGGGTGGCTCAGGACGGCGCTGAAACTCAAAGTGCCTCCGGCCCGGATTGCAGAGTTGAAAACGTCGGAGTCGTTAAGCTTTATCAGTTCAAGGCTTACGGCCCTCTGTCCTGCACACAGGTAGGCCAGGCAGCCTCCCCTTGCCGGGCCGAGCCGCAGGTTGTTCCGCACCGTTATCGTGAACGCCTCCACGTCGCCGACCGGCGATGCGTTCAGTTCCACCACGGCGCCCTGGAACCGGAACGGGACGGGTGTGAGGCCCGAATAGTCGAAGTCTCCCTCGCTGAGGGCGTCGTTCTCCTGCTCCAGTTTCCCCCGCAGCGCCATGCGCCACAGGACGGCGCCGCCGCGCCCGCCGCACTCAAGCCGGGCGGACTCGACCATGCACCCCAAGTGCCGGCGGGGGTCCGGCGGGGTATAGTGGTCCAGGCAATAGCTGTGCAATTCGTCTCCCGTGCGCTTCAGCGCCATGTCCAGCAGAAACTCCGCCACCTCGGGGTAGAGCAGCATCGTCCAGCGGCCGGCAACCGCCTGCAGGTAGCTCAGGTGGACGCTCCGCTTCCAGCCGCCCACCAGCGTGCCGGGCCGGACCTTGGGGTCGGCGGCCTTCACCGTGTAGCCGTCGCCGAACACGGGCACGCAGCGCCAGTCGGGCGAGGGGGGGCACTGCCCCCACGTCGCCTCCTGGCAGGCCCGCACGTGCCGACGGGCGCCCTGGTGGATATCTGTTCCTTCTGGGGCCATCGTCTCCCGTTCTCAATCAAACTCAACGGCCTTCAGCGCTGAGCACGCCGAGAAAAACGACAACATAGGTACTTACGGCCGTGTTCCTCTTTCCACTTTCTCCGCGTTCTCCGCGCTCTCTGCGCTTCAAACTGAACGGCCTTCAACGCAGAGCACGCTGAGCACGCCGAGAAAAACGACAACATAGGTACTTACGGCTGTTTTCCTCTTTCCACTTTCTCCGCGTTCTCCGCGTTCTCCGCGCTTCAAACTGATCCCCGCCGCCAGAGCAGGCGCACTGTTATCGAGACCGTCCACAGCATCCTGGCCCCGGACGCGTCCGGCACGGCCTGCCAGCGCAGGGCCAGGACGTGCACGCCCGCAAGCCCGCTTGAAGCCAGGCCGAG
>JAUVVP010000150.1 GCA_030604585.1 Planctomycetota bacterium
ATGGTCCCGTCCACCGCCTCGCAATGGAACGCACGGACCTGATGCCCATGGCCGGCTCGCCGTTCCACCTGCATCTGGGGTCCCGGGAGGACGCAGTCACCAAAACGGCTGAGAGGCCCACCCATTCCGACGAGTGGGTGGACGTGGTCACCAACGTCAACACCCCTGAGGGCAGGCTCAGCAGCGTTTACAGGAAGAGCACGGCGGGCAAGCCCGGCTACGACATGGAACACCTGCTTAAGGACCCGGGCGACATCAAGAAGCTGCTGTCAGTGCCCTACGAGCCGTTCGCATTCTCCGCCGGGTCTTTCCGGGCAGCGGAAGATGCGGTGGGTGAGCGGGGCCTGACCATCTTCGCGCTCGACCACGCAATGTACGGCTTACAGCGCCTCATCGGCTCGCAGAACTTCGCCCTGTGGAGCATTGACTGCCGGGACCTGTTGCTGGAGGCGATACGGACCTTCTCGGCACGCATCGTTGAAGAGGCCACCCGCGCCCTGGATGCCGGGATAGCGGGCGTGTTCGGATGGGTCGGACCCGAGCTGTGCATTCCCCCCCTGATGTCGGTCAGGGACTTCGATGAGTTTGTATTCCAGTTCGACAAGCCCCTGGTGGATCTGATCCACGATCGAGGGGGGCGAGTGTGGGTGCACTGCCACGGGGACATGGGGCCCGTTCTGGACAGGTTCGTCGAGATGGGCGTAGACGTGCTCAACCCGCTCGAGCCTCCTCCGGTCAGCAGCCTTACTTTGGCGGGGGCTTTCGAGTGCGTTGGAGACGGACTGGGGCTGGAAGGCAACATCGAGGTCCATGAGCTGATGGTGGCTTCCCCGGGGAGAGTACGGGAGCTCGTTCGGGAGGCCATGGACGCCGGCCGCGGGAAGAGGTTCATCCTGTGCCCGACAGCCGGCTACATGGAGTGGCCGGACCCGGAGCGCGGGCACATCGAGAACCTGCTTGTCTACATTGAGGAAGGCTGTCGGTGCGTCAGGGAGCAAGCTGGTTGACAGCGGGATGTCAGGATCGATACGACTGGGACGCCACGGGCGCGGGCGCCGCAAGTGGGAGCAGGTCACACAGAGTCACGGCAGCAGGTTGTGCGACATGGACACCAACGTTGTAGTCGGATGTGTGATCATTGCAGGGGCATTGGCTCTGCTGACGTTCCTCGTTCTGTGGAGTCGGCGGTCCATCGGCCGCATAGCCCGAAACGGCTACGGCTCCGCTCGTGAGCTGCGCGGGGAAGTGCGCGATGACAGATAGGGGCCCGGTCTCATCAGAGCTTTCGCGCGAGCTTACCCTGTTCCAGATCACCATGATGGGAATAGGGATGATGATCGGGGCGGGCGTTTTCCTGGGTGTGGGCAATGCCATCCATGTGGTCGGACCGGGCGGCGTTCTTCTGACCTTCGCGCTGAACGGGGTGATTGCCATATTCACGGCGATGTCCTACGCCGAGCTCAGCTCGGCCATTCCGAGGGCCGGCGGCGCATACAACTTCGCTCGCATCGCGTTCGGACGCGGTACCAGCTTCCTGGCGGGATGGATAGAGTGGTTCGCCGCGAGTGTGGCCGGAAGCATGTACGCGCTGGTGCTTGCCATCTACACCGTGCGCTATCTTCAGGGCCTCGGCCTCCTCGCGTGGGCAGACGGCCATCTGCCCCTCGTGGAGAAGGTAGTGGCAGTGCTGGCGGCAAGTGCCTTCCTGTACATCAACTACAGGGGCGTGTCGGCAACGGGAAGGATCGGCGCTTTCTTCGCACTGGGGCAGACACTGTTTCTTGCACTCATAGGGCTCGTGGGCATCATTGTGGTCGCACGAGACCCCTCCCGCCTCCAGAACTTCAAGCCGTTTCTGCCCGCAGGCTGGTCAAAGCTGCTGGTCACAATGGGCTTCACATACGTGGCTTTCGAGGGGTTTGAGGTAATCGCTCAGACAGGCGACGAAGCCGTAGATCCGAAGCGGAACATCCCTAAGGCCATGTTGTACTCCGTTTACGTTGTCACGATCACGTATGTGGTAGTCGCGTTTGCCACGGTGGTCGCGGTGAAGGCAGGATCACCGGGCGTGGAAGGGGCGCCCTGGAGATGGATCGGCGCGTTCAGGGAGAGGGGATTCGGAGAGGCCGTTTCCCGCTTGATGCCGATGGGGAACCTGCTGCTGACCCTGGCAGTTATCTTCGCGGCGACGTCCGCTCTGAACGCCACCCTGTTCTCGGCCGCGCGGGTGTCGTTTGCCCTCGGCCGAGATCGCCTGCTGCCGGCTGTGCTGGCGAAGACATCCAAGAGGCGAAAGACCCCCCTGGTGGCACTGTTCTTCACGGGGGTGATCGTGCTGGTTGTGGCCACGTGTCTTCCGACGATGGACGTGGCTTCGAGCGCAAGCATGATGTTCCTGCTGCTGTTCTTCCTGGTGAACCTGAGCGTGATCAAGATTCGGCGGAACATGGGAGACGAGCTGAAGTACGGCTTCCTCATGCCTTTGTTCCCGCTTTTTCCAATCGCTGCCATCCTGTGCCAGGCGCTGCTTGCCGGCTGGCTTGTGCACATGAGCGTGATCGCGTGGATTATCGCTCCGGCATGGATCCTCGCGGGCGTTGCTGTCTACCGCTTCTATGGCAAGTCTCACGCCGTGGGGACAGAGGATGAGATACTGGTGCTGGAAGAGGAAAGAGCGCCGCCGGGCGAAGAGTACCGCGTGATGGTCGCCGTGGAGAACGCGGAGGACGCGATCATGCTGGCGCGCAACGCGTATAAGCTGTGCGCTGCAAGGCAGGCGAGGGTTGAACTCCTGCACATGGTCCCGATCCCCGACCAGGTTTCGCTGGCAGATGCAGAGCGCTATGCGATGGGAGGCAAGGAGGGCATTGTAGAGGCGGCACTTTACCTGGCGCGTCCCTTCCCGCTCAGCACGAGCTTGCGGTACTGCCGCAACATTGCCCGAGGCATCGTGACTGCGGCAAGGGAGAAGAAGATCGACATGCTCCTCATGGGATGGCACGGAGAACACAGAGCGCACCTGTTCACCCTGGGCAGTACGGTTGATCCGGTCGCTGAGCGTGCGCCCTGCAATGTCGTGATACTGAAAGAGTGCGGAGGGAACCGGCAGTTCAAGCGGGTCCTCGTGCCGGTTGCCGGCGGTAGGAACGCGGCCTTCGCCCTGGATGTGGCAAGCATTCTAACGGACAAGGACGAGGGTGAAATGGTCGTTTTCAGCGTTGCGACTGGCGGCAGGCGTTTTGACGTCAAGGAGTTCGTGGAAGGTCATCGAGGTAGCCTGCATGGCACCCGCCAGAGGGTCCGCACGAAAACGGCCGTCGCCCGTAGCGTGGCTGAGGCCATCCTCGAGGAGGCGGAGGAGTACGATTTGGTGGTGCTGGGCTGGACGGCCAGGCCTCGCCTTCATCAGCTCGCCGGAAGGTCCGTCCCGGTAATCGTCGCGCGGGCATGTAAGAAGCCCCTTATCATGGTCAAGGCCTCAGGCGGTTTGACGTCCTGGATCGCCCGATGGGTTTAGGGGGGGGCGAGCTGTACCTGTACCCGGCTCGGAAGCGCGTGCCGTTCGCGGCGAGCCGGCGGCGCAGCATCAGTAAGCGCGGGCGAAGACGGCCCTCTCCGCGGCCCGGGCGCCGCAGACCACGCACGCTCCCGATTCTGCCGGCTGGTCGAATAGGAGGCAGCGGATGGTCGCCGTGCTCTCTGCCTTGACCTTTGCCTCGCAGTCCGCCGAGCCACACCACCACGCCACGGCGAACCCCCCGGCCACGGCCGAGCAGAGGTCGTCGTAGGTCTCGGGCTCCGAGGTGTTCTGCTCGAGGAACGCGCGCGCCCGCTCCAGCAGGGCCGCCTGGATCGTGCCGAGCATCTCCCCCACGGCCCCGGCCAGGTCGTTGAAGGGGACGGCGGCCTTGCCCTGGCGGCCCGGCATGTCGCGCCGGGCCAGCACCACCTGTTCGGCCGCGACATCACGGGGCCCGATCTCGACCCGCAGCGGCACGCCCCGCAGCTCCCAGTCGTTGAACTTGAAGCCGGGCGTCAACTGGTCGCGGTCGTCCAGCTTCACGCGGAAATCGGCGAGCGCGGCCAGCACCTTGTCGGCGGCCCCCAGCACCTGCGCCTTCTCGTCATCGCTCTTCCAGATGGGGACGATGACGACCTGGTGCGGCGCCAGGCGCGGCGGCAGTATCAGGCCCTGGTCGTCGCCGTGGACCATGACGATGGCGCCTATGAAGCGCGTGCTCAGCCCCCAGCTCGTCGTCCAGCAGTGCTCCAGCCCCCCTTCGGCGGTCTGGTAGGTGATGTCGAAGGCGCGGGCGAAGTTCTGGCCCAGGTCGTGGGACGTGGCGGACTGAAGCGCCCGTCCGTCGCCCATCATGGCCTCGATGGTGTAGCTGGCCACGGCCCCGGCGAACCTCTCGCTCTCGCTCTTGCGCCCCTTCACCACGGGTATGGCGGCCTCGTTCCGGGCGAACTCGGCGTAGATGTCGAGCATACGCTGCACTTCCGCTTCGGCTTCTTCCTGCGTGGCGTGGGCAGTATGGCCCTCTTGCCAGAGGAACTCGGTTGTCCGAAGGAAAAGTCGGGGACGCAGTTCCCACCGCACGACGTTCGCCCACTGGTTGATCAGCACGGGCAGGTTGCGATAGCTCTGGATCCACTTGGCGTACATGTGGCCGATGACGGTCTCCGAAGTCGGCCGCACAACGAGCGGCTCTTCCAGCTCCTTGCCGCCGCCGATGGTGACGACGGCCAGCTCGGGCGAGAATCCCTCGACGTGCTCGGCTTCCTTTTCCAGGAAGCTCGCGGGGATGAAGAGCGGGAAATACGCGTTCTCGTGGCCCGTGTCCTTGAAGCGCCGGTCGAGGGCCCCGCGCACGTTCTCCCACAGGGCGTATCCGTAGGGGCGGATCACCATGCAGCCGCGCACTGGCGCGTGGTCGGCCAGCTCCGCTTGCTGAACCACCTCGTTGTACCAGCGGGCGAAATCCTCAGCCCGCGAGGTGAGCCCTTTAGCCATGGTCTGCTCTGCTCAGGTTAGCGGGTATTCGGCCGAACGATCCTCGCGCATGACCTCGCGGGAAGGCTGAAGTATGAAGGATGAAGTGTGAAGGCTGAAGGGCTGCTCGTCCTTTTTCTTCGCCCGCACGATGATGGTCGTGATGATCGCGACAAGCTCGTCCGTTTCGTGGATGAGGGGGTCGAGACGACACCCACCCACAATCTCAGATTTTTCCAGGAGGCGCAGCCAGTAGAGGGACTCTCGGGCTTCCTTCTGAGCCAGGCTGTACTTATGGATGAAGTCCGCCTTACTCTCAGCGGACTGCGCCTCGGCCACGTTGGCGCCTATGGAAGTCGCCGAGCGAAGGTACTGTTTGGCAATAACCAGCCCGGCCGAGTCCCGCAGGTCCGCCAAAGCCCGATAGAGCCTGATAGCACGCAGGGAATACTCCAACGTGCGCTCGCCAATGTCCCGGACGGGCTCTTGGCCCTTCATCCTCCACCCTTCATGTTTCATCCTTCATACTTCTGCCTTCTGCCTTCAGGCGATGCCCAGCGTCGCCTTGATGTCGCGCAGCAACTCTAGGCCCGCCTTGATGTCGGCTATCTGCCGCTCGCCGCTGACCTCTCGCTCGATGGTCAGCGGGCCGGTGTAGCCCAGCTCGTCCAGCGTGGCGACGAACTTCTCGATGTTGACGTCGCCCTGGCCGAGCGGCACCTCCAGGCCCCATTCCTCGCCTGGTTTCTCGCTCCAGGTGCCGTCCTTGCAGTGGCAGCTTTTCACATGCTTGCCCACCCGCCGCAGGGCCTCCAGCGGCTCGCCGCTGCCGTACATGATCATGTTGGCAGGGTCGAAGTTCACGCCCAGGTTGTCGCGGTTCACCGTCTCGAGCACGTGGAACAGCGTGTCGGCGGTCTCCTGGCCGGTCTCAAGGTTCATGGTCAGCCCGAGCCCGGCGCAGTGCTCGGC
>JAUVVP010000246.1 GCA_030604585.1 Planctomycetota bacterium
CTCCGAAAACCCCTTCGACATGACCTTGCGGACGGTCCCGTCCGGTTGCCGCTCCATTATCATACACTCAACGTCGGGCAGGGAGTCAATCAGCGGCACGCCCTCTGCCGCGCCGAGCACGCTCAGCGCCGTCGCCAGGGCGTCGGCCATCGTCGCGTCCGGCGCCACCACGGTGGCGCTCGGCACGTCCGTGACCGGCCGCCCGGTGCGGGGGTCAATGATGTGCGAGAACTGCCTGCCCTCTACCGAGAAATGGCGGGCGTAATCCCCGCTGGTAGTCACGGCGCTCGGCGGCACGCACAGCACGATGGTCTCGTGGATGTTGGGCGGCCGGGCGACCAGCACGCGCCACCTGCCGCCCCCTTCGGGAAGTCCGAACAGGCGCAGGTCGCCGCCGATGTCCACGATGCCCGCCCGGGCGCCGGCCGCCTGAAGCGCCTCGGTTGCCAGGTCTATCGCGTAACCCTTGGCGATGCCGCCCAGGTCCACGGTCATCCCCTCGGCGGCGAAGCGGGCCCGATCGTCCTCCAGCACCAGCTTCGCGTGGCCCACGGCCGCCAGGGCTCGCCCGATCGCATCCTGGCCCGGCATCTGGTCGGCCTGCTGAGCCCGCCGCCATAGCGTGCGCAAAGGGGCATAGGTGACGTCGAAGGCGCCGCCCGTCAGCCGCGACGCCTCACCCGCCGCGCGCATGACCGCCAGCGTATGGTCCGAAAGCTCGACCCACTCCCCGGGGCCCGACCGGTTCAGGCGGCTCACCTCGCTGTCCGGCTGGTAGCTGCTCATGAGCCGCTCGACGGTCCGCAACTGCGGCAGGGCGGCCTCGAACATGCGACGCGCGCCGGCCGCGTCCCCGGCCGCCACTTCCAAGCGGCAGTCGGTGCCCATCGTCTGGAACGACGTCTCGTAACGGCCCGGCTTGCCGGCCTTCTCCTGCACGACCAACTCGCTGGCGGCCGCTGGAGGCTGCTCGCGTCTCCTCACGGCGACCGTGACGGCGGCCATTGCCGCCAGGATGACCGCGCCCATGGCGATGTATGTCTTGCGTCCCATGCCCGCCCCCGCCGCCTTGTCACTTCTCCAGCCGCACGGCGCCCCACATGATCGGCGTCTTCCAGCCGTCCGGGTCCTTGTCGCAGTAGAACTGCTCCACGGCCCGGCCGCCGTCGCTCAGCGCGAAGTGCATCCCCATCACGTAGCCGGCCTCCATCCTGGCCGGTTCGAGCGCGCCCGCCGGGATGAAGAACTCCAGCGCGTAGCCGCCGGCAACGGGCCGCCACGCGCACTCCAGCCGAGCCGCCTGCTCCGGGGTCGCGCCATAGGCGCTCAGGGCGTGGCCCGGGCCCGGCCCGGCCTCCGGGGCCGGGCTGAACGCGTATTGCGCGGCGCTCGTCGTCCTGCTCAGGCTGCGGGCAAAGTCCTTCTCGATGAACACCTCCACAGTGTCGGCGCGCCAGGGCTCCTTCGGGTTCGCCTCGACCGAGTCGTCCTTTGCTGCCACGGCGCCGTAGAGCCCCTCCTCCCGCCAACAGAAGCGGAGGGCGCCGGTCTCCTTGCCGAGGAACGGCAGCGGCATCGGCGAGATGTCCCTCCATTCGGGCAGGTCCCCGTCTACGGTGACCGCCGCCTCGGCGTAGGCAATGCCCACCGGCTCGGGCGCGGGAATGACCCTGCGGAGCGTGTCCTCGCCCAGGCCGACCTCGACGTCGCCGACCGAGAAGGCCCGGCCCTCATGCGTCACCGTCAGGGCCATGCGCAGGGGCGGGTCGAATCCCGCCAGACCCGCGCTCATATCCTCAGGGGCCCGCACTTCGAAGACGAACCGCCCGTCCCGCACAACCAGCGTCTGCGACTCCAGTTGCCAGCCGCCCGCACCCTCGACCGGAGCGATGGTCACCGTCATCTCGGGCGGCAGCCCTTCTGCGCTGATCGCTGCTTGCGTGCTCTGGCCGGACCGGGGGATGACCTCGAAGTCCGCCCGCAAGTCGGCGAAGATAAATGCCGTCTGCTTGGCCATCTCGGTCTCGACGCCCAGCGCCATGACCTCGTCCTGATACATCCCGTCCGTCTTGACCAGCGACAGGGTGTCAATGACGGACCCGTCCGGGCGCTTGACCGTCATCTCGCACCGGTTGCCGTCCACCTCGAAGACGCAGTAGTGCAGCTCGGAACGGCCGATGCCGCCGGCCAGCAGGGGGCTGTACTTGACGTCGTAGGTGGGCGCTCCCCCGCCGCCGGTCACGATGTGGATCAGGGGCTTCTTCCCCGCCGGGCCTATCGGGACGAAGCGCTCGTAGACGTGCGAGTGCCCGGTCAGGACGAAGTCCACGCCGTGCTCTTCCATCAGCGGCAGGAAGTCCTCCCGCCCCCACTTGCTCCCGTGCCCGCCGACGTTGAAGGTCGGCACGTGGTAGGAAACGAGGGTCCATTCCGCATCGTTCCCAGCAAGGTCCTTCTCCAGCCATTCGAGCATCTCGCGCCGACCGTCGCCGATCTGCGTGTCGAGCACGACAAAGTGGACGTTGGCGAAGTCGAAGCTGTAGTAGAGCTCGTTGCCCGGCAGGTCGAACAGCTCGCGGTAGAAGACGGCGTCCATCTCGTGGTTGCCGCGCACGGGCCAGAGGACGGACGTGCCCAGATAGGAACGGGCGGCGTCGAAGAACTGCGGCTTCCACTGCTCCCACACCTCGCCGTTGGCCACCAGGTCGCCCGTGCAGACGACCAGCACAGGGTCCTCCTTCGCGATCGCCTCGCTGACCGACCTGTGGCTTTGCGGCCGGCTGCGCGTGTCCCCGTAGACGACGAAGCGGAAGGGCACGGTGCCCTGCGGGGCCGTCCGGAAGGACCCTTCGACGGCGCCGATGCGGTAATCGTAACGCGTGAAGGCCTTCAGGCCGTCCAGTGCCACCGTGTGCAGAAGTTCGTCCCGGCCGGCGATCTCCGCGGGGACCGAGACAGCGTCAAGCTCCCGGCCGTCACCTTTGATGCCGACCCGAACAGCGGACGCCTCCGGCTTCGAGACCCAGAGTATCCTTGCCGAGGAGGCGTCGACCCGATTGACGTACGGGCCCATGACGATCGGCTGGTCCGCCTTGATAGCGGCGCAGCCACTCAGGAAACAGACGGCGAGCAATGACAACGCACAGGCTCTGGACATGCCGGGCCTCCCTACCAGTGAACGTGTAGCAGTTGTCGCCCGAGGTCAACGCGGCAGGCGCCACGAGACGCACAGACAGCGGCTGCTCAGCTTAACACACCGGGCCGCCCCCGCCAAGTTGAAGCGGGGCGGGCAGCTTCAACCGGGCGCGCCGTCCGCCGCCTTCGCATGTTCGCGCAGATGAGCGCGGATGTCCATGCCGATCTTGAGGGCGATAAGGAGCAACAGGGCGGCAATGGGGGACTTGAGCGCCATAACCAGGAATCCGCCGGCTATGATGGCCACGTGGAGCACCACGACCCGGCCGTAGGGCCTGGCCATCAGTTCGCCGATCGTGGCCCGGCGGTACTCGCCCTTGCCCAAGTAGTTCCACGCGAACGAGGAAGCGTGGCTCAGCACAAGGGCCGCGGCGGCGTACCACAGATGATACCCGCCGAGCATCTTCAGGACGGACCCGACGGTGGGCAGCCCCTTGAGCTCGTCTGCCCCACCGCCGAAGAGGGCGAACACGAACACGCCGTGCACTCCCGTGAACACCCCGTAGTGGAAGCAGAAGAAACCGACGACAAACACCTTGGCGATCCACATGAGAGAGTCCCCGGCGTCCACGCACAGCATCTTCAGCACGGTCGAGACCCCGACGATGACGTTCTCCAGCCAGAAGAGTATCACGACGACGAAGACGTCCCACTCCAGCACGATCACTCCGTAGACGGGCACCAGGTTCGCCAGCACAAGGGCGACCACTGAAGGGGTCAGCCACTGAGGCAGGAGCCGCTCTGTCATATCGGTGCCGGGATGCTTCATCGCTGGCTCGCGGGACCAGAAGGTCCGGGCTCGCCGGACACGGAACGCCGGTCTGTCCGCGTCGGCTGACGCCTCGGGGCTAATCGGCGGTCAGGACTTCGCCGCCCATGCTGCGGATGATGCCGGCGAGGCCGGGGTTGATGCGCACCTTCAGCTCCACCTGACCGCCGTCGGTGCGCTGGTCGAGGACCTGGCCGTTCTCGTGCAGATAGGAGAAGAGCCGGCCGCTGCCGGCGCCGGTGCGCACCCACAGCTCCGCCTGCGTGGCGCTGAAGTGCTCGCCGACCCGGCGCTGTAGCTCGTCGAGGCCCTGCCCCGTGACGGCGCTGGTGCAGATGACCTCGCCGACCAGCTTCCGCATCAGCGCCACTTCGGAGGCATCCTCGACCAGGTCTACCTTGTTGAGCAGGTAGAGGGTGGGCCTGTCGAGGCAGCCTATCTCGCCGAGGACCGAGTTGACGGCCTCGACCTCCTGCTCGCCCTCGTGCTTGGAGGCGTCCACGACGTGGAGCAGCAGGTCGGCCTCGTGGGCTTCCTCGAGGGTGGCGTGGAAGGAGGCAGCCAGGTGGTGGGGGAACTTACGCACGAAGCCGACGGTGTCGCTCAGCAGCACGGCCTGGCCGCTTGCCAATTCCCAGCGGCGCACGCGCGTGTCGAGCGTCTCGAAGAGGCTGTCCCTGACGGCCACGTCCGCGCCGGTCAGGGCGTTCATGAGGCTGGACTTGCCGGCGTTGGTGTAGCC
>JAUVVP010000140.1 GCA_030604585.1 Planctomycetota bacterium
GAGCTACGTCAGCTTCGACGTCATCGTGCGCTACCTCCGCTACCGCTTCCCCGACCACCGCGTCCTCTACGTGCAGAACATCACCGACGTGGGCCACCTGACAGACGATGCCGATGAAGGCGAGGACAAGGTCAGCCGCCGCGCGAGGGAGCTGGGCATACAGCCGATGGAAGTAGCCGAGACCTTCAGGCGCAGCTACTTCGAGGACATGGACGCCCTGAACGTCCTGCGCCCGAACATCAGCCCCCACGCCAGCGGCCACATCCCCGAGCAGATCGAACTGGTGCAGAAGCTGATCGAGCGTGGGCACGCCTACGAGGCCGAGGGCAACGTCTACTTCGACGTGCAGAGCTTCCCCGAGTACGGCAAGCTGAGCGGCCGCAGCCTGGACGAAGCGGCCGAGGCCGTCCGCGTCGAGGTCCGAGAGGAGAAGCGGCACCCCGCCGACTTCGCCCTGTGGACGCGCGCCGAGCCCGGCCACATCATGCCCTGGAACAGCCCCTGGGGCGAGGGGTTCCCCGGCTGGCACCTGGAGTGCTCCGTCATGGCCACGAAGTATCTGGGCGAGACGGTCGACATCCACGGCGGCGGCATCGAGAACATCTTCCCCCACCACGAGAACGAGATCGCTCAGGCCGAGGCCGCCCCGCAGGCGCGGGGCGAGCCGTTCGTCCGCTACTGGCTCCACAACAACATGGTGACCGTCAACGGCCAGAAGATGGGCAAGAGCCTGGGCAACTTCATCACCCTGAAGGACGCCTTCGCGGGCCGGCCTCCGCTGGAGAAGCCCATCAGGCCGATGGTGATGCGCTATTTCGTCCTGACCACCCACTACCGCAGTCCGCTCGACTTCTCCGTGCAGGCCATCGAGGCGGCCGAGAAGGGCCTGGAGCGCATTGAGAATACGGTCGGGCGCGTGCGCCGCACGGTTGACCGGGCTGCGGAGGGCGAAGCCTCGGAGGCGGTCGCCGCTCTGGTCGAGGATACCAGGGCGAAGTTCCTCGCCGAGATGGACAACGACTTCAACACCGCCGGCGCCATCGGCGTCCTGAGCACCTTCACCCGCGATGCGAACCGGCTGCTCGATGAAGCGGCCGACATGGCGCAAGGCGCCTTGCAGGCATTTGGCGATCTCTACGAGGAACTCGGCGGCCGGGTGCTCGGCATCGTCACCGACCGGACCGGCGCGCGTGCCGAGGCCGGCATCGAGCCCGAGCTGATCGAAGCCTTGCTTCAGGTCCGCTCGGACCTGCGCGGCGCCAGGCAGTTCGACCTCGCTGACCGCATCCGCGAACGCCTGGACGAGCTTGGCATCGAACTCAAGGACGGCCCGCACGGGACGACGTGGAGCCTGCGGCAGTGATGAATGATGAGTGAAGATTGATGAGTTGGGGCGCGCCCCTCTCCCGGTGGGCATGTGCTTCCGTAGCCGTCCAACTCATAACTCATCATTCATAATTCATAACTAAGCGGCCTTTGCTGTCATGTGCGATAGCGTCAAGCAGATGATGGACCGAGTCAACGGCCAACGCCTTGCGCGCGACGTCTTCTACTTGGCCGCGGATCCGCTGCCTTTCCGCAAGCTGAACTACACCGTCCCGGGGCACGAGAAGTGCACGCTCTACGAGGCGGACGACTTCATCTGCGCGGAGCTTGAGGCGGCGGGCTGGGCGCTGCAGAAAGAAGCCGTGCAGGTGCAGGCGTTCCGCTGCGACGCCTCGAAGCCGAAGGCCCACCAGTACTCCGCGCCCGAGCCGGATGACCCCTGGTACACCGCCTACAACATCTACGCGAAGCGGACCGGCACAACGCATCCGGACGAGATCGTCATCCTCGTGGCCCACAAGGACTCGCAGAGCTGGGTGGACTCGCCCGGCGCCTACGACAACGCCGTGGGCACGGCGAGCAACCTCGAGATCGCCCGCGTCCTCTCAGGCTATGAGCCGCGCCGCTCGATCTGGCTCCTCTTCTGCAACGAGGAGCACACGCCCTGGACGAGCGTGACGGCCGCCGAGGGATGCCGCGAGCGCGGCGATAACGTGATCGCCGTTCTGAACCAGGACGGGCTCGGAGCGCGGAGCCAGGCCGACATTGACGCCGACCGCAAGGTCCACACCACCCGCTACACCGTCGAGGAAGGCAGGTGGCTGGCCGACCTGATGAGCGAGGTGATCCGCGACTACGGCATCGGCCTGATCCAGACGGTCAGCCAACGCGAGTTCGCCAACGATGACGACGGCTCGTTCGTGAAGGCCGGCTTCCCCGCCGCCGTCCACAACGGCGGCTCGGGCGCCGCCGGCTACCCCGACTACCACCGCGAGACCGACACCCCGGACAAGGTGGACGTCGAGACCATCCGCATGGCCACCCAGGCCGCGCTGGCCGCCGTACTGCGCATCGACGCCGCCGGCGATTGAAATGCCGGCCTGCCGCCCTATAATGGTGGTCTCCGGCAGGTCCCGCTTTCCCGGAGGCGTGAGGTCATGTCCGAACTTGTGCTGGTGGTGGACTGCGGCTCGACGAACATCACCTCGGCCGCCGTGGATGCCGAAGGGCAGCTCGTGGCCTCCGCCGGTGAGCCCAACGGCACGGTGCCGCAGCCCGGCGGGCAAGAGGGATGGCTGATCACCGACATGGACCAGCTCTGGGCCGCCACCTGCAAGACCATACGGGGGCTCGTCGAACAGGTCGGGGCGGACCGGATCGCGGCGCTCACAGTGGCCACCTGGGGTGCGGACGGCGCGCCCGTCACGGACGACGGGGAGCTGACCTATCCGGTCATCAACTGGCAGTGCCCCCGGACCGGACCCGTGATGCGGAGCCTGACCAAGCGCTTCGGCGCGCGCCGCCTCTACAACATCACCGGCTACCAGGCCATTCGTTTCAACACCCTGTTCAAGATCGCATGGCTGCGCGAGAACGTGCCGGAAGCGCTCGACGAGGCCGACAGGTGGCTCATGATGCCCGGACTGCTGAGCCGGCGGCTGTGCGGCGAGCTGAGCCTGGACGTGACGAGTGCCTCGACGATGATGATGCTCGACCTGGAGACGATGACCTGGTCGCCGGAGCTTCTCGAGGCGGTCGGCCTGGACGCGTCGTTCGTCCCGGAGCTGACCTATCCGGGCCAGGTCATCGGGGAGTTGACCGCCGAGGCGGCCGCGGAGACCGGGCTGAAGGAGGGCACGCCAGTCGTGGCGACGGGGCACGACACGCAGTTCGCCCCGATCGGCAGTGGCGCCGGCGAGCAGGAGGCCATCCTGAGCACCGGCACCTGGGAGATCGTCATGCTGCGCACCTCGGCACCGGTGACCAGCGACTTCGCCTTCGAGGACGGAATACTGACCGAGGCCGATGCCGTGGCCGGCCTCTACGACCCGCAGCTTCTGATGATGGGTTCGGGCGTTCTGGAGTGGGTGCGGGAGAACTTCTATCCGGCCATCGAGGACAGGACGCGGGCCTACGAGACGATGATTGGCGAGGCGCGGAGGGTGAAGCCCGGCGCCGGCGGCTTGATGATGGTGCCCAGCTTCGTGCCGGACACGGGGCCTACCCGCAAGTACGCGACGGCCGGCACGATCGTGGGCCTGGGACTGACCAGCACGCGTGCTCACGTCTACCGGGCGGCGATGGAAGGCCTGTGCTTCCAGTTGAAGGAGGCGCTGCGGATACTGTGCGAGGCGACCGGCTTCGAACCCGAGCAGGTCCGCGTGGTCGGTGGCGGCTCGAAGAACGACCTGTGGAACCAGATGCGCGCCGACGTGTGCCGCATGCCCGTTGTCATCACCGAAAGCAAGGACGCGACGGTGGTGGGGGCGGCCGTCGCCACGTGGGTCGGGGCGGGCAGGTTTAAGTCCATTCCGGACGGGCAGGAACGGATACCTATCCCGGCGCAGGTCGTGGAGCCATCCGCCGATGCCGACGCCTACGAAGGGCTCGCCGAGCGCTACAACATGATCGCGCCGGGCCTGAAGGATTTCTACACTCATTGACGGGCACACAGGGAAGGACGCACGATGAAGGTCAGCGTGGTCGGGGCAACCGCCTATACCAGTCGTGAGTTGATCAAGATCCTGGCGCGACACCCCGAGGCTGAGATCGTGCACCTGGGCGGCCGTCGCGAGGAGCAGCCGCGCATCTCGGAGGTCTTCACGGTCCTGCGGGGCATCTGTGAACTGAACGTCGTCGGCCTGCGCGTGGCGGACGCGCCCGAGAAGCCGGACGTGGCGTTCTTCACGCTCCCGCATGGGCTGAGTCAGAAGTTCGTTCCCGAGTACCTTCAGGCCGGCGTGCGGTGCATTGACTTCAGCGCCGACTACCGCTTCAGCGACCTGGCCCTCTACGAGGAGTGGTACGTCAAGCACGAGGACCCGGCCAACGTCGCGCGGGCCGTCTACGGCATGCCCGAGCTGTTCCGCGAAGAGATCGCCGGCGCTGACCTTGTGGCCAACCCCGGCTGCTATCCCACTGCTGCGATCCTGGGTCTGGCGCCCCTGATCGGGGAGGGGCTGATCGAGCGGGGCGGCATCATCGTGGACGCCAAGAGCGGCATCAGCGGCAAGGGGAACAAGCCGCAACCGGACTCGATGTTCTGCGAGTGCAACGAGGACGTGCAGGCCTACCGCGTGGCCGCCCACCGCCACGAGCCGGAGATGGAACACGTCCTGAGCAAGCTGGGCGACGGCGACGTTGACATCACGTTCGTGCCGCACCTGGTGCCGATGGACCGGGGGATACTGTCCACCATCTACGTGCGGCTGACGCGCGAAGGAGCCCCCGGCATGCTTCAGGGGCTGTTCGAGGACACCTACGCCGACGAGCCGTTCGTGCGCGTCTGCCCCGCCGGCATCCAGCCTCGCACCAAGGACGTGGCGCTGACCAACTACTGCGACATCGCGGTGACCGCGCGACCGGGAGGGACGGTCGTGGTCACAAGCGCCATTGACAACCTGATGAAAGGCGCCGCCTCCCAGGCCGTGCAGAACATGAACGTCATGGTCGGCCTGGAGGAGACGGCCGGCCTGTTCTAACGGCAAGTCCTACCACGGAGAACACGGAGAACACAGAGAACGACAATGACAGGAATGGACCACAACGACACGACGAACAGCACATAGAGCCGGTCTTGGCCTGAGCCTTTCGTCGTGCCGGTCGTGTCGCCGCGTTTAGGGTCTCGTCGTTGTCGTTCTCTGTGCTCTCCGTGTTCTCCGTGGTTATCGCCTTTTCTGGTCGTCCCGGTGCTTCTTCCACCAGACGTCGGCGAACTTCGAGCTGGACTCTGCCTTCAGCTCGGGCGAGACGGGCTCGACCAGCTTCCCGTAGAGTTCCGGCCGGCGCGCACGCAGGTAGCGGCGGCCCCCGGACAGATCGATCTTGTCCGGCGTGAGCAGTCCCACTACGACCTCGTCGCCGAGCGCGTGTGATTCGACGATCACCTCGCCGAACGGGTCTATGATCATGGCGTTGCCCGGCTTGACGGTATCGGCGTCCACGCCCACAGGGTTGCTGTAGACGGCGTAGATGCCGTTCTCATAGGCCCTGGTCGGCAGCCAGTGCATCAGCCAGCCCCGCCCCTTCGGCCCCATGAACTCCATCCGGCAGGTGACGGGATCTCGATGGCGGTTCTGCCAGACCTCGGGCGATATCTTGCCGCGCCCCGGCATCGGCGAGGGCAGCCCCCCGGTCACGTGCGGCATCAGCACGATCTCTGCGCCCATCAGCGTCGTTATCCGCACGTTCTCGATCAGGTTGTTGTCGTAGCAGATCAGCATGCCGAACGTGCAGTCGAGCAGCTCGAACACCGTGTAGCCGTCGCCGGCCGTCAGGTGTTCGTTGATGAAGGGGTGCAGCTTGCTGTGCTTCGCCACGAACCCGTCCGGCGAGACGACGACGTAGGTGTTGTATAGGCCCCCGTCCTGGCGGGCCTCGAGCAGCCCGCCACCGACGGCGACCCCGAAGTGGCGGGCCATCTCGACCAGCGCCTCGGTTGAGGGGCCATCGGGCACCGGTTCGGCCAGCTTCTCCAGCTCGTCGCGAGTCAGGCCCTCCATGAAGGTGTAGCCGCAGATGCCACACTCGTGGAAGCTGAC
>JAUVVP010000149.1 GCA_030604585.1 Planctomycetota bacterium
CCAGGCGAGCCCCCTCGCAGGAGGAATAGGTCGCTTCGCGCGGCTCTGAAGGGCGCCGGCCGTTTCCGGCCCAACGGCGCGGAAGGGAAGGGCGCACGCCCGGAGCGGCCCCCTTACCTCAGCAGGTCGGCGGCGTATCCCCCCTCGTCGGGTTTGTCCGCCTCCCGTCTGAGGAACTGCTGCACATAGGAGTCGGTGCTGGCGCGGATCTGTTCCGGCGTGCCCAGCTCGATGAGGGCGTTGCCGCGGAAGATGGCGATCCGGTCGGCGATGCGCATGCTGCTGGCGATGTCGTGAGCGACCACGACCATCGTGGCCTTGTAGATGTCCCGGATCCTGACGATCAGGTCGTCAATGCCGGCGCCAATGATGGGGTCGAGGCCGGTTGTGGGTTCGTCGAGGAACAGGATGGTGGGGTCCAGTGCGAGCGCGCGGGCCAGTCCGGCCCTTTTCTTCATGCCGCCGCTTAGCTGGGCAGGCATCAGGTCTTCCACCCCGGGCAGGCCGACCTGTTGAAGCTTCAGTTTCACGACGATCTCGATAACGGGGTCGGCAAGGCGGGTGTGCTCATTCAGCGGGAAGGCGACGTTCTCGCCCACGGTCATGCTGTTGAAGAGCCCCCCGCTCTGGAACAGCACTCCGACCGAGCGGCAGAAGGTGCGGTACTCCCTGTGGTCCATCTGGGTCACGTTCACGCCGTCTATTTCGACCACGCCGGAGCGGGGCTTCTGGAGGCCGATCAGGTGGCGCAGGAAGGTGGATTTGCCGCAGCCGCTCTGGCCCATTATGACCAGGATCTCCAGCGGGTCCACCTCCAGCGAGATGTCGTCCAGGACGACGTTCCCGCCGTAAGCGGCCACCAGGTTCTGCACCTTTATCATTCCGTCTGCCCCTTGCCTGTCTTCACGCCGCCCTCAGAAGGCGCCGAAGACCGCGCCGGCGAAGCTGATGACCGGGGACTGCTCGCGGTAGGTGTCCACGATCCCCTGCACGCTGGCCAGCAGTTGCGTCATCTGCTTGTAGGCCTCGTCGTCCTTGACGAGTTTGCCCAGGGTGCCCTCACCCTCTGCGAGGGCGGAGGTGAACTCCTCGAGGTCACCCAACGCGGCGTCCAACTTCTGGTAGGCCTCGTCGCTGGCCAGCAGTCTGCCGACGGTGTTTTCGCCGTCGCGCACCTCGGCGGTGATCTCTTTCAGGTTGGCGGCGGCCTCGCCGGCGTCGGCCAGCAGCTTGCGCACTTCGTCGGCCATCTCGGCGTCGTCCAGCAGCCTGGGCAGGATGCCTTCGCCGTCTTGCATGCTGCCGGCCACGTCGGCGATGGCGTCAAAGGAGTCGCTCAGCTTCGTGTACAGCTCATCGCTGGCAAACAGCTTGCCGATGGTGCCCTCTCCGTCCATGACTTCTTCGGAGATGGCGCGTATGTTCTCCGCCAGCGCCGTTGCATCGCTGACGAGCCCGTCAATGTCCCCGGCCAGGTCGTCGTCCATGATGAGTCTGCCCAGAACGCCTTCGCCTTTTTCGAGCCTTTCGCCCGCAACCTTGAGCGCTTCCATGGCCTCACCGGCGTCGGCCCTGATCCGGTCCAATTGGTTGAAGAACTCCTCGTCCTTTAGCATTCGGCCCAGCGTGCCTTTGCCTTCGCTCAGGTCGGTTGTGATGGCGGTGAGGTCCTCAAAGGCCCTCTGGATCTCGCTCAAGGTGGCCTTGGACTGCTCGACGACCTCCGTCACGCTCGGCGCTGCCTCGGTCCTGGTGATCTGGTCGCCCTCCTGAAGCACTCGCGCCGCGGGGTCGCCCCGCTCGATGGCGACGTAATTCCCGCCGAAGACGCTGGCCAGCTTGATGATGGCCACGTCGTCGGCTCGGACGTCCACTCCCGCCCGGATCCAGAGCACCGCCAGGACCGGATACCTCGTGGCGGCTTCGGTGTTGATCTCCAGTTCCTGCACCGTGCCGACCGAGACGCCGGCCATGCGGACGAGGTCGCCTTCGTCCAGGGTGTGGACGACAGGGAAGTTCGCCCTCAGCTGGTAGCCCTTGCCAACGTAGAACTGCCAGTTCTTCACGTAGAAGGTGGCCAGCCCGAACACGAACAGCGCACCCAGAAGCAGCATGCCGACAAGCACTTTCCTGGTCATAGTCGTCCTCCCGCACCCGATGTGCCCTTGGTATCGGCCGCCCGCCGGGGCCGCAGCCCCTCGAACTCTCCTCAGACGGCCAGCAACAGTTTGCCGATGAAGTAATCCACCACCAGAATGGCCAGAAGGCTGTGGACGACGCTTTCGGTGGTGCTCTTGCCCACTCCCTCGGCGCCGCCTGTGGTCGTGAAGCCGTGATAGCAGCCCGTTATGGCGATGACACCGCCGAAGACGACGGACTTCGCCAGCGAGCGCGTCATCTCTTGGAATTCGAGGTACTGGAAGAAGACGCGGAAGAACTCACTGGGCGCAACGCGCAGGGAGAACCATGCCATCCCGGCCCCGCCCACTATGGCGGCGAAATCGGCGTAGGCCACCAGGACCGGCATCAGCAGCACACAGGCAAGCAGCCGAGGCGAGGCCAGGTAGGCCTCGGGCTTGATCCCCATCGAGCGCAGGGCGTCTATCTCATCCGCCACCTGCATCGTGCCTATCTCGGCGGCATAGGCGCTGCCGATCCGCCCGGCCACGATGAACGCCGTGAAGACCGGGCCGAACTCCCAGATGATCGCCAGCCCCGTCAGCCCGATGTACTTCTCCTGGCCGAACTGCTGGAGGCGGTCCCCGCCGTACAGAACGAGAATAAGCCCTATGAAAAGGCCGAACACGCCGACGATTATCAGGCTCCGGTTGCCCACCTCGTAGAGCTGCCTGAAAAGCAGCCTGTGGCGCTTGAGCGCGTACCCCATATGCCTGACGCTGACCAGCGTAAGGGCCGCCACGTCGTAGGCGGCAGAACAGACGCTCTTCGCACTCTCAGAGAGCAGCGGCATCTTCCTCCCCGTTCGCTCCGCCGCCGGCGCCCAGCGGGATGTACAGGATGCGCCAGCGGCGCGCCTGTCCCCTCCACGAGCATTTTACCAAACCGAACAGGGCGGAAACATACTTCCCTTCCTCCCCCACCACCTCGCCCGTCCCGTCGTAGGTGAACAGGCCGGCCAGGCTCAGGTAGCGGCCGTCTGGACCCCTGCGATGATGATACAGGCGCCAGAGAAGGCGCGTCTCCTTGCGGCCGTCGGGATGGCGATGATGCTGGAATAAGTCGAAGAAGGCGCGGTAGTTGCGCTTGAATCCTTTGGATGCGTCCTTCCATCCGCGGCTGGCCAGCCACAGGTGGTGATCTCCCGCCGGGCCGCGCTCCCACGTCACCAGCGGCCAGAGCGTGATGCGACGGCCCTTGCGCGCCGGGCCGTTCTCCGCAGGGTACGTGTCCGTGTAGTGCCAGTAGAGGGGTGCAACGACCAGCCCGCCCTTGTGGTGGTCGGGGTCGGAGCGGTCCGAGTCAATCCAGACCAGGGGCCACGGCGCCCTGTAACGGGTCCAACTGCGCTCAGGGTCCTTCTCGGGGCCCGAGTACCGGGTGGTGCGCCAGTAGAACGGCAGGATGCGGAACTCGTCCGAACGGTTCGTGCTCACCTTGCGCGCCAGCGACCAGAGCACAGACCAGCCGGTCCTGTCGCCCTGCTCGAGCGCCCCGGTGCAGAAGGACACGCCGAGGAATGACCTCAGGCACCAGATGAGGTCGCCCTGCCGGTCAAAGCGCTTGACGTGCGAATAGAAGGGCGTCACGACCGCAACCGTGTGGTAGTAGCGGCCCCTGGTCGGCACCACGCGCCCCCAGCGAACCAGCGGCCAGAGCAGGTCGTACCGCGTGCGCCGTTCGCGCGGGTCGTCCTTCACCTGCGAGACAAACAGAGGCCAGAGCCTGTACATCTTCCTTGTGCCGTCGGGCGTGCGCCCGTAGCCCAGAACGGGCCAGGGCAGGTCGTTGCGCACGTAGTCGCCCTGTCGGTAGTGGGAGTAGAGGGGGAAGAGCGCGAAGCTCCACGTGTCGGCGATCACGCCATGCGTGACGCCGCCCAGAGGTATGAGAGCGAAGTACGGCCCCCACTCGTCATCGCTGCCCCAGCGCAGCAGTTGCAGCAGATGGGCGTGCACCGCATGCTTCTTCGTCTTAGGCGACCAGCTCTTCTGGTATTCGAAGAGCGGGAAGAGCCGGTGGTGCGTCTCCTTATCGCCGTCCTTGAAATGGAGGCCCAGCGGCCAGAGGTACTGCACCCGGTGCCGGCCATTCTCCCTTCGGTGCTCGTAGTTGTAGAAGGGCCGCACCGCGTGCCAGGTGCCATCCTCGCGCGACTGGCGGGTGAAAAGGGGGTAGAGGAACTCGGTCGTGGTCACCGTCTGCGGGCCCTGCGGCGTCGGGACCCGACGGGTCTCATGGAAGAAGACAGGCCAGAGGTTGGCCCTTCCGGTGGCGCAGCCGGGCAGGAGGGCCAGCAGCAGGCACGTCAGCAGTTTGCTTGCCCGTACAGTCGTCACCGGATCTCCCCAGGGAAGCGAGCCCCCTTCTTTCCCGGCCCCCCTCGCCGCCCCCCGGCGCCGCTGCGCCGGCGTCTGCTCTCATTCGAGCGTCACCGACCAATAGGCTTCATCCAGGAACTGCTTCCAGGAGTAGTACTTCTTGCGGCGCAACCTCAGCTTGATGAGCGGGTTGAACCGGGGCTCGGCGGGCCGGCGGACCAGGCTCATCCTGGCCTGCTCCGGCGTGCGGCCCCCCTTGCGTTTGTTGCACCCGGTGCAGGCGCACACGACGTTGGCCCACAGGGTCCGCCCGCCGCGGGACAGGGGGATGACGTGGTCAATGCTCAACTCGCTTGTGGGCGATTTCCGGCCGCAGTACTGGCAGCGGTTCTCGTCGCGGGCGAAGATGTTGCGCCGGTTGAAGCTGACGCGCCGGTTCGGATACCGGTTGTAGAAGAGCAGCCTTATAATGCGCGGCACCTGGATGTCATAGCTGACCGTGGAGACCCATTCGCTCTCCTGCCCGGCCAGGCCGTTGCGCTTCTTGAACTGGCTGACCTCCTGCCAGGTCTCGAAGTTGTAGAGTCCCAGGTGGCCGTCTTCCATCAACACCACCTCGGCCACGGCCTTGAACACCATGCAGAATGCCCGCTGGGCCGTGACAAGGTGCACCGGTGTGAACCCCTTGTTCAACACCAGCACGCTCGACTGAAGCGCCTCCAGCGACATGCCTCTCGTGCTCGCACAAATGCGCAGAAACAGGACCGCCATGACGGAATATAGAGGAACGGCGCCTTTTTGGCAAGTGCCTTTCGTCCTGCTTGCGGCCGGCCGGCCGTGAACGAGGAAAGAGGTTGATTTTCCACAGGGGCGCCCCTACCATATACGCACCGGATGCCGGGGCCGGAGATACCACAATGGACATGACCAATCTGCTGGGTGAACTCACTTTCCACGACGGCCTGATCCCCGCCATCATCATGGAGGCCGATGGGCAGGTGCTCACCCTCTGTTACATGGACCGCGAGGCGCTTGGGAAGACCCTGGAGACGGGGCAGGTCCACGTGTTCCGGCGTTCCAGGGGCAGGGCCATGTTGAAGGGCGAGAGCAGCGGCCACACCCAGCAGGTGAAGGAGATCAGGGCGGACTGCGAGGGGAACTCCCTGCTGCTGGTGGTGCAGCAGCACGTGGCGGCCTGCCACGCCGGCTACAGGAGCTGCTACTACCGGCAGTATTGCCCCCAAAGCGACAGCTTCCGTATTTGCGAGGAGCGGCTCTTCGACCCCAAAGAGGTCTACGGCGCCTGAGAAGCCCTTCTGAAGGTGCCTGGCGGCAGGGGCCAAATAAGATTTGCATTGAGTAGGCAGGTTGTTATAATAACGCGAGAGGACGCGATTCCTGGGAAGTGACGTGTATCGGCACGCTTGTCCCTTTGTGTGACGGAGAGACTGGAATGGCAGACGAAACCCAGTATATGAGCTACGAGCA
>JAUVVP010000315.1 GCA_030604585.1 Planctomycetota bacterium
CTGGGTCCCCTCGGGCGCGACTACGCCGCCTGGCTGGAGGAGCGCCACCCCGGTGGCTACGAGGCCATCTACGAGCGCCGGCGCGAGCGGGACTACTCGCAGTACGCCACTTCAGTGCCCTTCCCCCTGCCCCTCGAGGAGTACGTGGACTACTGGACGGCCCAGAATACGATCGACTTCCTGGAGCGCGACCACGACCGGCCGTTCTTCATCTGGTGCGGCTTCTGCGGACCCCACCCGCCGTGCGACCCGCCGGCGCCCTACGACACGATGTATCGGGAGGACGAGGCCGGGCTGCCGGCGAACTACGGCGTGCATGAGGACGGCAGCCCCCGCCAGACCACGCCCGAGCAGGACGCCGTGGCGCGGCGGTTTTGCTCCTATTACTGGGCGCTCGTCACCTTGATCGACGACCAGGTGAGGCGCATCCTGGAGGCGATGGAAGAGCGCGGCCTGCTGCGCAACACGCTGATCATCTTCACGTCCGACCACGGCGAGATGATGTTCGAGTTCGGGCGCACGGGTAAGTCACGGTTTTGCGAGTGCGTGATCCGCATGCCGCTGGTGGTGGTGCCGCCGGGCGGCCTGGAGGCCGGGCGGCAGGTGGAGGGCCTGGTGGAGACGTTCGACATCGCCCCGACCGTGCTGGACTACTGCGGGGCCGAGGTGCCGTCGGACATGTCGGCCGCGAGCCTCCGGCCGCTCATCGAGGGGAACGGGCAGGGCAAGGAGATGATCCTGTCGGAGTTCAGGGGCGGCAAGCGGGCGTCACGCGGGACCTGCGTGCGGACCGAGCGATACAAGTACTGCTTTGCGGGCCAGGGCGAGCCCGAGCAGTTCCTCGACCTCCAGGAGGATCCCCTGGAGCGCCACAACGCCGTGGCGGACCCGCAGTATCGGGACGAGGTCGCGCGGCACCGCCTGCTCATGCTCGACCGCTTGACGCGCACGAGCGTCCGGGGTGACCGTGCTGAATCCCGCCCCGAACGCGCCATAATGCAGTGAGGGTGCGCCCGCAACCCCCCATGGTGCCCCCGAACCCGTCCAGACTCTCAGACTCTCGCCCCCACTTACGACAACTGGTTAGCGCACCATGTGCATCCGCACCCCGAATGCAACACGTGACACGCTCAGGATGAGGATGCCTCTACTCACGCAAACGGGACGCGTCTAGATGCGCCGTGGTGGTGTCGGGGGGACTGGGGAGCAGCCCACGTGCTCGGACGGCGCCGTGGCGGCGCTCTAGCACCGGCGCGATCCGGCCCGCTGCCCGTCCCGAGAGAGCCCGCTCCGGCGAGCGGGGGCCTCTGCAGTTGCCGAGCCCCTGGATCGTCGTCACGAGGTCGCCGTCCTTGTTGTTGCGCTCTTTGAAGTGGGTGACCTTGTGGCCGTCGCTGACGATGAACCAGTCGGCGCCCGAGCTGCCCGTCTAGCATGTCGTAGGTCCCGTCGACCAACAGGGCCTCGTCCAGGACGTCCTCCTCCTCTTCGTCGTCCTCACCAAAGTAGGACGACCAGTCGAACAGGATCCCGCGCAAGCCGCTCCTGATGTAGCTGTAGTCGACGTCACCGGCCACCAGGATGTCGTGGCCGTCCACCGGTCGGCTGGCCGGGCTCGTGACGCTCAGCGCGAGCGTGCGCGCGAACGGAAGGACCATGCGGAACGCGTACGAGCCCCTTGGCTCGACCGTGAGGAGTTCGCCGCGCACGCCGCGCACGTAACGGCCGCCCTCAGCGCGGCAGAAGAGCATGACGCGCACGGGCCCAGGAGTGGGCCAGACGTCGGCGGCCTCGATCAGGCCGTCCGCACCGCTCGTCTGCTGGCCGCGCGGGCCGGCGGCTCGCCCGCCGTCATCTCACCAGCGGAAGTAACGGTACGGGTCGTCCTCCTCCTCCGGCTCATCGAGGTACAGGCCGTCCAGCCAGCGCCTGTGCTCGCGCAGCGTCCGCAGGGGCGGAATGTCCTCCACCAGCGCAAAGCCGGTGATGCCGCCGCTCTGACGCACGTCCGTCACTTCGACCGCGATGGTGTTCTCCCCCGGAACGAGCGTGCCCGGCGGCAGTCGGTAGCGGCGCGCCGCCTTCCAGTAGTCCTCGGGATTCGTCTGCCGGGTGATCGATCCGACAAGTCTGCCGTTGATGTACGTGCGGTCCTCATCGTCGATCGCACCGAGCACCAGTGTCGGCCCTCCGGCGGCGAGCTCGGGCGGCACCGTAACCTTCACGCGGTAAAGGAACACGCCGTCGAAGCGGGCCACGTCCTCGAACTGGCCCTCCCACGACCTCGACACGGCGACGTCGCGCCAGCCAGAGTCGTCGAAGCCGGGCTCCGTCCATCCGTCGGGGGCCCCGCCCGAGAGGAGCGGCAGGCCTTTCCAGCGCTCGGGCAGGCCTATTGCCTTGTCCTCGCGCTCGATCCGCAGCATCCCCAGGAACTCGGCCGGCGGCTCAGGGGACAGGATCAACGGCTCGCCGAACCGCCCCAGCAAGGGCACGTCGAACCGCACGCCCATGTTGGCCAGCAGGCGGTTCACGACGAAGCTCGTGTGCTGGAACGCCATCTTCGTGTTGTAGAGCTCCTTGTAGTCGAGCTGCCACGGCGCGAGCTGACAGAAGGCCACGTTGGCGCCTTCAGCCCGGGCGAGCACGCCGTTGCCGGGCGCTTGCGCGCCGCCGACCACGAGCGGCAGCACGCGCGGATCGCGGATCATCACGTCCCCGCAACCGATGCCGGCCAGGAGCGACCCGACCGCCGGCGGCTCGAAATACGACGAGATGTGCTCCTGCTCCTCGATTCGAACCGGGAAGGGCAGGATCGACTCGGCCTCCGCCTGGAAGAGGCCCAGGGCCAGCATGTGCCCGCCGGCCTTCAGCCAGGAGGCGACGTCGGCGGCGTGCGGCGAAAGCTGCGCGGCGCCGCCGGGGCCAACCACCAGCACCTGGTCGTCCCGCAGGGACTGCCCCTCGTAGGCGGCCACGTCCGCCCCGGCCCTTGCGAGATGGTCGAGGCCGGCCGGCTCGCCGGCGTAGACGGCGCTGCGCTCGGTCGAAGGGCTGTAGGAACTTGCATACTCCAGTATGTTGGCTGCCAGCCTCATGGCCGCCGGGTCGCCTTCGGTGCGGCCGGTCACGTCCATCTGGCAGAACACCACCATCCCCCTGCCCTCGCGGTAGACCATGAGGGGGCTGTACTGGCCCGCGAATCCTCCGTGCACCAGCGGCAGGAAGTCGCCGCGCGCCGGCTTCTCGAGCATGACGGAGGAGACGTTGCCCTGGCAGCCGGCCCGGCCCGGACGCGGAACGGTGAATCCGCACCACTGCACCATCGGGAACGAGCTGGCATTGCCCGGTGGCATGTAGGGCGGCAGGAGAGTGGCCTCCCCGTGCCAGTCGTGCAGGTTGTCGCTCGAAAGGCCGTCGAGTATGGGATGCCCCGGCGACCGCGCGAACACGCGCCGCAGGCCGTATTCCTGCACGCGGAACCCGAGCCGCCTCTCGAGCGGCCCGAACTCCTGTTCGAACACCACGGCCCTCAGACCGTCCCGAACGCGCGACAGGTCCGGCGCCGGGCCCTCCACCGTGAGGGCCTGTTTGCCGATCACCAGCAGGTCATATGAGCTCAGGTCGGCGTCGGCCGCGACGGCGTCAAACCGCACGCCGAGCGCCGACAGCAGCCTGGCCGTCTCCCCCTTCGGATCGAAGACGGCCACCTCGCCCCGGACATAGGGCGGCTCCTCCGGGGGCAGCACGTGGATGGCAAAGGAATGCTCCTGCACCTCGCCCGTGCTGAAGGCCGCCCTCAGCTTGATGTCGTAGGGGCCGGCCCGGAGCCCCCGCGGCAGCTCGAAGCGGACGGGAGCGCGGCCGTTCTGCCCCGGCTCGACGTGGAGCAGCGCGGTGCCGGCCACCTCCCCGGGCAAGGACACGGACCACTCGCAGGCGCAATCAACCGGGCGGCGCGAGTC
>JAUVVP010000286.1 GCA_030604585.1 Planctomycetota bacterium
CCAGCCTGTCGCAAGCATCGAAGAAGTCATCGCTTTCGTAGATGCCGACGCCACAGACACGCAACATGTTCATGTTGGCCTCGGCGGCCTTCTGGAGCAGCTCGTCGTAGTCCTGCGCGGTCAGGCGGGGGATGAAGCTGTCGGCCGGCGCCCAATTGGCTCCCTTACAGAAGATCGGCTCTCCGTTGATGCAGATGATGAAGCTCTCGCCTTCGTCGTCCTTCTCGCGACGGAGTTCGACCCGTCGCAGGCCGACGTTGAAGGACGCTGCCGGCAGCTCTTCGCCGCCCAGCTTGCCGGTGACGGTCAGTTCGTACAGGCTCTGCGCCCCGAACCCGGCCGGCCACCAGAGCTGCGGATTCGCCACCGAGATGTCCATTTGCAGCGCGTTGGCGCCCGGCTTCAGGTCGGCCGAGGCGGACGCATTCCCTTTGAAGTCCGGCCCGACAAGTTCCGCGCTGATCTCGGCCGAACATGCCTGCAACGCCTCGACCTCGACGGCAACGTTCACGACGGGCACGTGCGGGTCCTGCCAGTCAATGCGCGCGCAGGCGTCGCTGAGCCGGCCGTTGGCGTAGCCTTCCAGCAGTATGGGTCGCCAGATGCCGCTGGTGTTGAGGTTGGGGGCCCAGTCCCAGCCGGAGGCGTACTGCGCCTTGCGCGTGTACGTCCTCTGAGGGCTTTCGGCATCCCAGATCGGCAGCCTGCCGTGCTCCTCCAGAAGCGCCTGGCCGACCTTCTTCGGGGACTCGAAGAGGACAAGCAGCTCGTTGCCCTCTTCCTGGACGAGGCCGGTTACGTCCCAGCGCCACCGGAGGAACATGTTGTCCGCCCGGCCGACCTGCTTGCCGTTCAGGAACACCTCGGCAAAGGTGTCGAGGCCCTGGCAGACCAGTTCGATCCGCTTCATCCGGCACAGCGCGGCCGGGCAGTCGAACGTGCGCCGGTAGAGCCAGTTCGCGTCCGCCACCCACTGGACGTCCAGGTCGTTGAAGCCGTAGAAGGGGTCCGGGATCCTGCCGGCCCGCATCAGGTCCAGGTGGATGCAGCCCGGCACGGTAGCTTCAAGCCACTCGCCCGGCCCATCGAGTTCGGCGGAGGCGTCGGTTGATTCCGCCTGTTTGACCGTCCAGGCGCCCGTCAGGTCCATCTGCATCTTCGACTCGTTCTCCGACATGGGGGAGGTCCGCACCGTCGAGCCCTCGGCCGCATCTCGCACTCCGGCAAGGCAAGGCACCGAGGCCGCCTTCAGCGCACGAAGACCTGGCCGGCGTCCACCACCAATGTCTGGCCCGTGATCTTGGCCGCCCGTGCGCTGGCCAGGAACGCGACCGCCTCGCCGATGTCGTCCCAGGTGATCTCCTGCTTCAGGGCGCTCAGGCCGATGTAGTAGGGGATGACCTCCTCGGGCTTGATGCCCTTACTGGCGGCCGCGGCAGCTATGTACTCCTCGTTCCAGATCTTCGATTCGGTGAAGACGTTGCCGGGGCAGACGACGTTGACGCGGATGCCGTGTTCGGCCAAGTCCAGGGCCCAGCCGCGCGCCAGGTGCACCTGGGCCGCCTTGGTGGCGTTATAGGCGCTGTTATGCTTTGACGGGTAGAGGCCGCTCTTGGACGAGATGTTGATGATGTTGCCTCCCGTCCCCTGGCGCACCATGCACCTGGCTGCTTCGCGAGCGACGACGAAGTAGCCGGTCAGGTTCAGCTCCACCGCCTTGCGCCAGTCGTCGAGGGGGAAGTCAACCAGCGGGTGGGCCGGAGCGATGCCCGCGCAGTTGATCAGGATGTCCACCCCTCCCAGTTCGCGGATGACGCGCTGAAGCAGGTCGTTGACTGCGCTCTCTGAGGTGACATCGGCCCGAACGGGGCAGGGGCGCCCGGAGCTGCCTTCCTCCCGGATGCGGCGGGCCGTCTCCCCGCTGCTCTCCTCGTCAATGTCGGCGAGCACGACGTGCACGCCTTTGCGCGCGAGGCAGAGGGATATGCCGCGTCCGAGGCCGCTGCCGGCGCCCGTGACCAGCGCCACCTTGCCCGCCAGGTCCTCCTGTGTGCCTTCGCCGGTGGCCAGGCGCCGGCGGAAGCTCTCCACCTCCCAGGCGCGCAGGAACGCGATGGCATCCGCGCTCATGCCCCGCGGGCCGCCGAAGTGCGCCGCCACCGAGAGCGTCTCCAGGATGGCGCGCATCGTGGCCGAGACGACATCGAGGAGCTTCGGCGTCGCAGCGGCGCAGAACAGGCCCACGCCGTCCACCAGCACGCACAGCGGGGTGTCCACCCCGGCGGCCGCTCCCTTCAGCGCCTCGGCTACGCGCTGCTGGACGCGCTCGAGTTCGCCCGGCAGTTCGATCCACACCGGCCGGTCCCTGCAATAGACGACCTGGTCGGGTATCAGGGGGCTCGCCTCGCACAGCTCCCGCACCTGAGGGATGCGGAGGAAGTCCGCCACCGCCTCGTCATTGGCGAAGCAGACCAGGGCGGGACGCTCGAAGACGCCGGCGTAGAAACGCCGCATCGCGGCCGCGACCTCCGCGACCACGGCGTCCTCACAGGCCGTGTCGGGAGGCAGGAATGAGGACAGCTCCGCTTCGTCGAGGGCACGGTCGGCGGCCGCTTCGATGGCGCCGGCAATCTCACTCGTCAGCGCCAGGGCGCGGTCGGCGTCTGAGGTGCTGACGAACAGCCCGTGGTTCTCCAGGAATATGACCTCCGGCAGCCGGCTCTGCCGGGCCCTGTACTCGGCGAGTTCGGCGTGCATCCGCCGCGCCAGTGTGTAGCCGGCGCCCGCGTATTCGATGTAGAGATAGGGCGGGTCGAGGTCGGCGAACAGCCCGGCCAGCGCCTCAGTTCCTTCCCTGGCGCACAGAAGGCCGTTGACGACGGACGGATGCGTGTGCACCACGCACCGGTCGAGCATGGCATGCAGGCTGGTCTCGACGGACGGGCGGCCCTCCAGATCGTCAACGCAGGAGTCAATCAGCCTCTCCAGCACGGCTGCCTCGCGCTCATCGGGCGGCGCCGCGTCCAGCTCCTCGTCCTCGACGAGGGCAGTGCACTGCGCCACGTCCACCAGCCGGTAGCCCCGGCCCTCGCGCATCTGGGCCAGCCCGGTGCCGCTTGCCTTGACGTACATGAGCCGGCCGGCGTCGGTCTTCACGCTCGTATTGCCCCCGCCGCCCTGGACCAGGCGCGTGTCGCCGCCCACGGCGTTGGAGACTCTCAGCAGGTCTTTCAGGTCTTGGTCCACGTAGAGGTCCTCCGGTCGGCCTGCGGTGCTCGGCAAGAGCGACGGACGGCTCATGCCTCGGCCACTTCGCCGGGCGCTCAGGTTATCCCAAACCGAGCCGCCAAACAACCGCAAGCGCGCCGGTGGCCGTTCCTTGGCTCCCGGTCCCGATTCTCCGTCGGGCCTTTGGCCTGGGCCGCTAAAGAAGGACGGTCCCCATCCTCTCCCACGCTGCAAGTGGCCATGCGGGGGCTTCACTTGACAGGACGCGTCTCGCTCAAGTAGTCTATCTCATGTTACGTCAATGGGGGCGTAGCTCAATTGGCTAGAGCATCGGACTGTCGATCCGAAGGTTGGGAGTTCAAGTCTCCTCGCCCTCGCCATACGAAGGGGCGTCCCTTTCAGGGGCGTCCTTTTCTCTTGCGCGCGCCCCTCGGGCCGTTGAACTTCGGCGCGTCTCCTCGTCGTTACGCGGAGTAACAGATGAAGACCCATCGGCTGCTGTCCGGGGGATTGGCGGCTTCGCTCTGCCTGCTGTGGGCCGGCTGTGCGCGGACGCCGCAGGGGCCTGCAGCGGGGAAAGGGCGGGTCTTCACGGCGACGGGAGTCGCCTTTCTGGAAGAGAGGCCGGGCGGCACAGGCGTGCCTGTCCTGAGTTGGGACTCGGTGGTCGAGGCGACCGCCGTCGGCTTCCCCGCCCCCGGCGCGGTGAAACCACATCAGAAGCGCCTGACGGCCTTCGAGGCGGCCCGGGCCGGCGCCATGGCTAAACTGGTCGAAAAACTCGAAGGAGCGCACGTGACCAAACAGGCAAGTGTGCGCGACATGCGGTTCGCCTCAGAAGAGATCCGCATCGAGCTCGACGGCCGGCTTGTGGGCATCAGGAGCGTCAGGGGCGAATACGACGAGAAGGCCGAAATGGCGGCCGTGACGCTCCAGGTCGGGCTCGACGAGGAAGGCAACATCGTGCCGGACAGGCTCCTGCCCATCACGCCCCTGTCGGTGGCCGCGCGCCGGGCGCAGGCGGAGCAGGCGGCGCGCTACGATGCGCTGGCGAAGCTGCGCGA
>JAUVVP010000325.1 GCA_030604585.1 Planctomycetota bacterium
CAGGGCGGGCGATCAAGGCAGTGATACGCCCCGGCTGAGACGCAGCGTGGCGCAGCCGAATGCGGCCTGGTCGCGGCCTCGGGCCTTCTATCACACGCCATCGAGCGGGGGGCGCTGGTTCTTCGGGATCAGCGGGTCGTACTTGAAGCCCTTCACCCCTTTTGTGAACTCCGCCCGCACCCGCCGCAGCAGCTTCGCGTCGGTCAGCAACTCCCACGCGACGCCGGCGAGCGCCTCGGCAGCACGCAGCATGCCGCGATGGGCGAAGGGCAGATTGCTCTGCGCCGTATACTCCCGGTTATGCCCGCGCACGCCATTCGGCACGCATGCCACACCGAAACAGCCGAGCGGGGCCAGCCAGGAGACGTTGTCCTCATCACTGGATGCCTTTCCCGCGGCGTCCGGGATATCCTTGCGCACGCCCTTCTGGAAATCCGGTTCTTTGCCGAGGGCCTCGACCTGCTCGCGGTCGGCCTGTGTCACGCGTGGCGCTCCCAACAGCACCAGGTTGTCCCGCAGCAGCCCCGCCAGGACTCCGTTGCGGAGCCGGCTGTAGACGGCCGTCAGCTTCTTGACTCTGACCCGGGTCTCGGTTGCGGTGGCGGCGCCCTTCGCACAGAGGACCAGCCGCCTCGTGATCTCATCCACCTCGGCCCGGTCCCTGGCGCGGACGTAATACCAGATCCTGGCGTACTCGGGGACAACGTTCGGCGCCTTGCCGCCGTCCCGGATGACGCAGTGGATGCGGACGTTGTCGGGGACGTGCTCGCGCAGGTCGTTCACGGCGACGTCCATCAGCACGGCGGCGTCGAGTGCGCTGCGCCCGCCGTGAGCGCTTGCCCCATGCGCCGTCCGGCCGTGGAACTCCAGGATCAACGAGTCGAGGGCCGAGCCGCCGGCGGCGTTGACGGCCGTGCGGTTGCCCGGATGCCACGTCAGGCAGGCGTCCAGCCCCCGGAACGCGCCCTCGCGCGCCATGTAGACCTTACCGGCGAGCACCTCTTCCGCCGGACAGCCCCAGTAAACGACCCGGCCGGAAAGGCCGTGCGCTGCGAGCAGGTGCACCGTCGCAGCAGCCCCTGCCGCCGAGCCCGCCCCGAGCAGGTTATGGCCGCAGCCGTGCCCGTAAGTCCCCTTCTTAAGCCCGCAATCGGGCAGTGCATCGTACTCACCGAGGAATCCGATCACCGGCTTCCCCTTCCCCGAGGTGGCCCTGAACGCGGTCGGCACGCCCGCGAAGGGGAACTTCACCCGGAACCCGCGGTCCGCCAGATAAGCGGCCAGCAGCGTCGAGGACCCGCTCTCCTGGAACGGCGGCTCGGCCAGTTCCCAGATACGGCTTGCCAGACGCTGCGCCTCCCGTGCCTCGCGCCGCACGGCACCCTTGACCAGCTTCCGCTTCTCAGCCTTCGTCATCGCAGTCTCCGTCCTGAAGATCACGCGCAGGTGCCCCGCATCCAGGGCGAGCCCGTCCGCCCGGACGACCAGGCCCGGTTGCGTATTGTTCGCACTCGCTTCGTTGCCGTCAATGGTCGCCCGGGCGGAAAGACAGGTTCTCGGAGGGTCAACGCCAACTCGCAACCGCGCTACTTGACGCCGTCGGGTCAGACGGCTACGCTTCCACCGCAGGGCCCACACCGGATCGGCGTGGCCCGATGACCTGAGCAACGGCAGGAGTGACAGAATGAATCGCAAGGAACTCGCAGGGCGTCTACAGGGCGGGCTGTTCCTCAGTTCGATGATGGGCGTGACCGACGGGGCTTACGCTGCCCGCCACGGCGCGGGCGCAAGCATGGTGCAGATCGGCGCGCTGGTGGCGGACGTGGCGGACCGCTCGCACGATGAGCGCTACCTGCTTCCCATCTCGCAGGCGGACATGGTCCCGGTGCTCAGGCACGAGGTCGAGGCGGTGCGTCGGGTCCTGGGCGACATGCCCATCGCCCTGAACGCCGCGGTGGGCGACTTTGAGTCGGCGCTTCGCATGGCAGGCGCGTTCCAGGAGGCCGGCGGCGATATCTTCGAACTCAACGTCCACGGCGGCTACGAGAAGCTGCTGCGCCGGGGGCTCCTGCGGGCGATGGTGCTGCCGGAGAACCGGCCGAAGATGATCGAATGGCTCGAAGGACTATGCGGGCTGGAGGTGCCGATTGTGGTCAAATTCTCGGCGGGGATGGCCGGCGTGGACTTCGTCGAAGTGCTCGATGAACTGGCGGCCGTCGCGGGCCTGTTCGGCGTGCACCTCCACGTCCGAGCGGCAGATGCCCAGGAACCCGACGCCGAGCTGGTCGGGCGACTCAGCCGCCACGTGGCCGGCACGCTCTTCTGCTCCGGGCACGTGACGACCCGCGGGCACGTGGACGGCCTGCTGGCCGCAGGAGCGGACTGCATCGGCGTTGCCCAAGGCGTGCTCGACGAACCGGGCATCATCGCACGCCTGAGCGTGCAGGGCGACCGGTGAGGAACAGCTACCCCCGGAGCCACTTGACAAGTGACCCCAGTCCGACGCCTGCAACTCCCGAAAGCCCGACGATCGCCACGAAGTACAGAACGGTCAAGGGCCAGTGTTCCTCCATGCTCCTGTGGTCGGGAGGCGGGTTCGCCACTTGCGAAAGCTCGCCGCCCGCGTCGGGGCCGGGCTCGCCCTCCTGCTCGGCCAGGGCGGCCGCCGACCTGCTGGCGTGTCCTGCGGCAAGAAGATTCGCGGCGATGAACGCCGCCAGCAGGAACCCAACCAGCAGAAAACACCCGTAGTTGTATCGGTGCCGCCTCATTGCCGGCTCACCCTCTCTGCGGACCGCGCACGCTGCGCCCCGAAGCCTTGACCTCGCCGGCCAGGCCCTCGGGTCAGCACGGTGCGCAAGCGAACGTATTGTGTGTCACCGCCGCTGCGCGTTTCAAGCCAAAACCCGTGCGGTCCGTGCCGATGTGCGCCAGAAGCGCTGCTGCGGGGCGACCGCCGTTCTTCTTGACTTGAGAGAAGGAAGGCGTAGGATGGGCGCGACGCAGCTTCGAGCTTCCAGTCTGCTGAACAAGACCGGATTCGCTTACAGGCACTGAAATGGACCGCAGAGCACGCAGAGACCATCCAATCAAAATGTCAGAAGGAGCCTTCTCGTCTCGGCGCTCTCGGCGCACTCAGCGGTGATTTCTCTTTGTGAGAGTCTCGTGCTGGCCAGCGGAGGAGATGGTCCATGTCAGAGCTGATGATCGGCACGAGTGCTTATCCCACGGCGGACGCCGCACTCCTCCGGGAGGCCGGCATCGGGTGGATACGGCACGGGTTCGGGTTTCCGTTCGTTGACCGCGTCGGCGGCGAGGTGAAGGAAAGCTACGGCAGGAATAAGGCCCGCGCGGAGGCCCTGGCGGCCAAGGGGTTCAAGATCATGGGGGTGACACCCGGGCTCGGGATCGCCCGGCACCAACGGGACGCCGAAGGGCACCTGGCCCTGAAATGGCAGGACGGGCAGCCGGAATGGTGCGGCCCCCTGGGCAGCGACCGCTTTCTGGGGACGTACCAGGACACCTGTGCATGGCTGGCCGACGACCTGCGCGGCATCGTCGCGGGATGGCAGGTCGCCAATGAACTGGACTGGTGGCAGTTCAGGGGACCCATCAATCTGCACCAGGCCTGCGACATAATCCTCGGCGGCGCCCGCGGCCTCAAGAGCGCAGATGCCTCCCTCATCGTCGGTCCCAATTCCGCGGGCACCGAGAGGGCCTACTTCCTCTACGGCCGCCTCTACGGGGAGTCCGACGGCGTGCTGGACTACTGCGGCGTGGACCATTACTACGGCACATGGCTCAAGGGAGCGCCTGAAGACTGGGCCGACGAGGTCGCCGAGATCCACGCGATAACGCAGGCGCCCATCCTTGTGAACG
>JAUVVP010000009.1 GCA_030604585.1 Planctomycetota bacterium
AATGGAACGGCTCCTGGCGGCCGGCCCGCGCGGAAGGCTTGCTGAAGCGCAAGGGGCTGAGCGGTCCCCTGTCGGACATCTTCCGCGACCCGTTTGTGGTCGTCTACGGGACCTCCGGAGACTCGGACCTGCACAAGGAGATAAGCCGGCGGGAGGCCGAGCGCTTCGCCCAGGACTGGAAGAGGCACTACGGGCAGCAGGCGCGCCACAAGGCGGACACGGAGGTGACAGACGAGGACATCGCCGACGCCAATCTGCTGCTGTTCGGGGGGCCGGCCGTCAACGGGTTGAGCCGGCGAGTATCGTCCGGCCTGCCGGTCAGGCTCCAGGACGGCGCCGTCGCGGTCGGCAAAGAGCGCTACAGCGGCGAGGAGCTGGGCGTGATGGTCTGCTATCCCAACCCCCTGAACCCCGACCGCATGGTCGCCCTGGTGGCCGGCACCACACCGGCGGCCCTCTACCAGGCCTTTGACCGCACCGGCCTCTGGTTCAACTGGGGCATCTACGACAAGTACAAGTGGTTCGATTACGCCGTCTTCGACGGCAGGACGGCCGGCCCGGAGTCGTTCCTTACCGCAGGCTTCTTCGACAATCAGTGGCGGCTTGCTCCGGAGGGCGGGGCCCCGGCCGGCGGCGGGCGGGCGTGGGAAGGCGACCCCGAGGTGTCCGCCGCCCTCCTGCCGCAGGGCTTCCCGGCCCTTAAGTCGGCCCTGGAGGGCGAAGGCAGCGAAGTCGTCCTGTCCGACGTACGGCCGACGGATATGGACCAGTATCGCGGCGCGGTCGGCTTCGACCGGTCGTACGCCGGCCGGCCCATCCAGCTCGGCAACGAGACGTTTGAGAAGGGCCTCGGCGTCAAGGCGCCCTCCTCGGTGTCCTGGATACTGGGGCGCGGATTCCGGCGGTTCAGTGCCACCGTAGGGCTGACGCACGGCTTCAAGCATGGACTGTCGCCGGCCCGTGTGGCGGCCGAGAAGGTGGTGTTCGAGGTCTGGGGCGACGGCAGGCTGCTGAGTTCTACGTCGCCGTTGAGCTGGGCGGAAGGCGGACGCAGTTGGGCGCGCATCGCGGCCGACGTAAGCGGGGTCAGCGTCCTGGTGCTCACTGCTCGGCCCACAAGCGGCCGCACGTGGCTCTACGGCGCCTGCGCCTGGGGCGCCCCTACGGTGAGCCGCTGAGTCGCGCCCCGCCGGGGCGGTGCGCCTGCACCTGCTAACGCGGCCTCTCGCCTCCGGGCCTCCACATGCGCGTCCCATGCAGCCCCAGGTCCCGGTAGAGCCAGACGGCGTGCCACTGGTGGCCCAACCTGTCCAGGCCATGGGCGTCGCTGCCCGGGCAGAACAGGAAGCCGCGCCTCTCGGCCGCCCCGTAGAACCGCCGGATCCCCTCGCAGGCCGACCTGTAGTTCTCCATCGAATCCGTCAGCTCCAGCGCAAGCCCGGCCGCGCGCAGCTTGTCCAGCAGTCGCCCAACGCGGCCCTCCTCGAGCCCGTTCAGGAGCGGCTCGGCCTCGAGCCCGCCGCCCAGGCCGCGCAGCGGGTGCGCTATGGCGTCAAGGACGGGGTGATCGCAGCAGCATTCGCTCAGGGCGAACCAGCGCTCGATCTGCTCGCGGCGGGCGTCCTCGTCGGCCCCGTCGGGATCGAACATCTGCAAGGAGTGAGTCGGCGCGGCCAGGACGTAGTCCAGCTCTGCCAGCAGATCGGCGCCGACCGACAGCGAACCGTCATGCAGGACGTCCACCTCGCAGCCCAGGTAGACCTCGAGCCCCGTGTCGAGCGCCTCGACCTCCCGGCGCAGCCCCAGAATGCGCTCGCACGTCTCCGGATAGGCGTGGTCGGAGATGCCGATGGCGCGGTAACCCCTCCGCTCGGCACGCTCGATGATCCGCTCGAGAGTCATCTCCTCCCGGGCGCACGGCGATATGCTCGTGTGCACGTGGTAGTCAGTGAAGAACGCCGCCGGAATCTGCATGCAATGCCTCCCTCATCCCTCCGCTCACAGGCCCACGCGCCCATGGTACCACGGTGGTCAACGGCACAGCCAGAGAAAGGCACCGGCATCCCGCGACCCCTCATGCCAGAGTTGAACGGCCCCGCCCCGCCCCGTAGCAGCAGAGGGCACGGCACGCCGTGCCCCTACGATTCGGCCGGCCGGCGTCACCCCCGCAGGGCCTCAACGAACGCTTGAATCTTCCCGCGCGGGTCGCCTTTGCTCACTTCCCCCATCCTGAGCGCAAGGACCGCCCTTGGCTGGCCGCCGCACAGTTCCGCCATGTGGCGCATGGCCCGGCGCGCGCCCAGCAGCATCCGCGTGCAGAAGAACGCCACCTCCCCCAGGCGCCCCTCGTGCTGCACAAGATACGTCCTGACCGGCCCGCAGACCGAGAACCCCCAGACCGGCGTGCCAATGACAACGAGGTCGTAGTCGGCGGGGTCCCTCCGAACCGGTTCGATCTCCGCCGGCTTCCGCAGGGCGGAGTCCTTCAGCGACACCAGGTATCCCGTCACCCCGCTGCGGTCCTTCCTGTCGAGGATCTCCTCGACGTCGCACCCCAGCAGGGCGGCGATAGCCTCGGCCACCTTCCTGGTGGTGCCGCTGCGCGAGTAGTACAGCATGAGCACCTTCTTGTCGGCCATAGTCCCACATTCTCCCTGGATGGCGTTCGGCCCGGGCCGCGCTGACTACCGGTAGGACTTGAACAGCTCGGCCGGGTCTTCCACGTCCATGACGAACCCGCCGCTGAGGTCCCCCTCCCTGCGCAACCGGATGGAACTCAGATGATAAAGCCCGGCGTCAATGTGCTCCAGCGGGCCGATGGCGCGGTTTGCCAGCCGCACGGCCACGGCCAGCATGACGAGACAGAACAGCCACTCCGTCGGCAGCCGCCTGCTCGCCAGATGCCGGAGTTCCCGCCGGTGCCACAGCAGGCCCAAGACCCCGATCGCCGAGATCAGCGTCAGCGCCCGCCAATCCACCGGGAGCCATAGATGCCAGATCTGCAGCAGGATGAGGACAAGGGCCCATCCGACCCAGAAACACTTGAGCCCCGTCCCGGCGCCCTTCGGTTTCAGATCGAACACACGGAGCGAGATGAGCCCGACGCCGGTGAATATGAAGCACAAGGGGACCCACGTGAGGATCACCGAGGCCATTGCGGTCAGCAGCATGGCCGCTTGCTCGGCCATACGTCGTTCTCCTCCCCGGGCCTGTGCGCCCTGTAGGGCACGCCGTCGCCTGCAAAGGTAAGGCAGCTCCGGCCGACACTGCAGATGATACGCCGCCGGCGGAATGCGGTCAATCAGAGCGACAAAAGACGGCCGTTTGGCGGGGTGCGCGCGAGCACGAGGCTTGCCCGCCGGCCGTCTGGCGGGACGAGAACGAGGGGAGCTCAGAAGTTGTAGCGGAGGGCGAGGTAGACGTTGGTGTTGCGCTCGAACTGGGCGAAGGGGGTGTGGTCCTCGTCGCCGACGAAGATGTTGGCCCCGCCGTCAAGCTGCCAGCGGTCCGTGATGTCGTAGCTGAAGCAGGGGCGCAGGTACACCTCGTCGTCTGAGAGGCCGTAGAAGGTGAACAGCTCCAGCCGCAGGTCCTGGTTCAGCAGCAGCTTGGTGAGGCGCAGCGTGAAGGTGTGCCGGTCCTGAACCGTGCGCGGGCTGCCGGCCGGCAGATTGCGCGTGAAGGCGCCGTAGTCCTGCATGTGCTCCAGGTAGTACTGCACGCCGAGCGTGAAGTCGCGCGCGACCTGGGGCAGGTCCCGACTGTAGCCGACAAGGAAGCGCCACTGGCTGTTGGGCACGAAGGGGGCGTCGCCGCCGCTGTCATCCCGCGAGCTGTAGTAGGCGAACTCGACGTTGCCGATGCCTCGGGCGACGGGCCCGCGCACGCTGGCCCCGTACACATCGAGCCGGGGGAACGTGAACTTGCCCGTGGCGGGGTTGATGCCCACGGGGCTCTTCCAGAAGCCGCGGTATCCGTAGGCGGCCACCTCGTAGCTGCCGACGCCGCGGTATAGGCGCAGGGCGACTTCATCGTCGCGGAACCAACTGCTGCGGTCATCGGTGCGGATGCGCACGTCCTCCCCCGCCCGCCCGCCGACCAGCGGGTTGAAGTAGCTGAGCCGCTTGCCCGTCACGAACACATCGGGGTCGAAAACGGGCGTGTAGACCACGTCCAGGTTGGCCGGGCCGCTGAAGAAGCTCAGCTTCACGGCGTCCGAGGGCGCCTTCAGGTACTCGACGTCGCGCCCGATGAAGAACGAGACGTAGTCCTTCGGGAACAGGTCGTTGAGGAAGACCAGGTCGCCGGTGCCCCAGGTCAGTATCTGCCGGCCCGCCTTGACGTCCATGAAGCCGAAGGGCGAGAAGGCGGCGTTCGCCTCGCGCAGCTCAATGCGGGACTCCGTGACCACGAAGTCGTAGACGAAGTCCGCCTTCAGGTTGAACTGGAGGCCGCCATAGAAGGGGTCGGTCTCGAGCCGGAGGCGACTCTCGGCCAGGCTGAAAGAGCCGGGCTGGTCCCCGTCGTCAACGAGCCGGGGGCCGATCCTCGTCTCCGAGAAGCCGTGCACGGGAACGGGCAGCCGCTCGAGCTGGCGGTCCAGATAGTCGGGCCATCCGGACGGCTCCAGCGCGGCGGGCGGCGCCTCGGGCCCGCCGATGTCGGGCAAGGGAGGAGGCACAAGTTCGCCTTCGTCGAGCGGGCCCCCGACGTCCGGCAGCGGCGGGGGCACAAGCTCCTCTTCCCGGTCGGGACCCGCGAGCTCGGGCAGCGGAGGCTGCTCCTGGCCGCGGGCACCCGCCGCCAGGAAGGCCGCGAGAACAAGCGCCACGACAGCCGCCGGAACCCTCTTGCGGGCCGTCATTTCAGGTATTCCCGTGGGGCCTTGCGTAGGTAGCGTTCGGTGAAGATGTCCTCCGGCAGTTCAATGCCGTATTCGACGTCGGAGTACTCGGCCACGGTGTGGGCCACGGCCGTGTCGCGCTCGCGCAGGTCGCGCATTACGGTCTTGGTCGCGGTCCAGTAGCCGTCCACCTGCTTCATGCCGAGCACCTGGTACTCGCGGTACTTCTCGCCGTTCTTGTCGTAGTAGTAGGCGGCGGTGGGCAGGAAGGTCTGCCGGTGGATGTACATATGGTAGTAGGAGAACTCGACCAGGTCGGCGTCCTTCGGCGTGTTCTTCAGGACGAAGTAGTCGTCGGTCCCCTGCACAAGCTCGTGCTCGTCGTCGGCGATGCTCCGGCCGGAGACGTCCTCGTAGAGGAAGTGGGAGACGATGAAGCTGGTCCGCTTGTCGGTGGCGGCGATCCGGTTGACCAGGTCCAGTCCCGGGCTGTAGAGCCAGCGGTCATCGTCGGACTCGATGTGCTTCCAGACCAGGAAGACCGTGCGGCGCACGTCGGCCGGGCGCAGGATGTAGGCGTAGAACTTCTGGTCGAGGCCTTCCTCGGCGTTGCGCCGCAGGATGATCAGTTCCTTCTCGCCGCGCTTCTTGCCCCGGGCGTCCATGATGGTCAGCTTGATCCGCGCGCGGCCCGTGCCGGCCTGGTAGTAAGCCACCTCATTGGCCCGCTCCACGATCTCCTCGACCGACGGTATCTCTTCTTCGCCCTGGCTTTCAGCGCCTGACCCGGTTCTCAGAACGCCGCCGGCCGCGATGAGCAGCGCCGCCACGCCGAGGACGGCCGGCAGCCGGCCGTGCTTTCTCCGGAACATGGTTCATTCCTCCTCGCTTGCCGATCGTTGCGCCTGCTGCTCCGCCAGCAGCCTGCATTCGCGCCTTCTGGACATGAATCCGCACGCGAAGACCAGCACGGGGATAAGGATGACGCTGAGCCACGTCAGCCTGTTCCACCCGAGCTGGAAGTAGCCGTGCAGGCTCAGGGCCAGAAGTATCACGGCCGCCACGGCGCTGACGATGCAGGCGACGCAGTTGCACGTTATCCGCACCACGCCCATGACGGCGAACAGCCTGTCCTTGAGCACCGTGACCAGGGCCGGCAGGATCAGAAGCGTCGCCACGGCGGCCACCGCCAGTATGGCGGCCATGAACATGCCGACGGTCTTATACGGCATCAGCGGCGCCGCCAAGAGCGGCAGGAAGCCGACGGCAACGACGATGGCGTTGCGGCTGATGGCCCGGGCCGGCTCGCCGAAGACGTGCCGCACCGCCTCGTCCCACGAGCCGAACTCCCGCACGGCGCTGCGCGCGCGGGCCAGGAAGTGAATGGCAAAGTCCACGGCCAGCCCCAGCGTCAGCGACGAGAGCACCGCCACCGGCATGTCGTAGTCCTTCCCCAACAGGCCGATCAGGCCGTATATGAGGCCGATGGTTACGGTTAGCGGGATCATGGACAGCAGGCCCCACAGCGCCGAGTGGAACAGCACGGTCATCAGGATGAAGACGACCAGGAAGCTGCCCATGAAGGCCTGGAGCATGCCGCTGACCATCTTCCTCTGCCACGCCACGTTGATGTAGGTCAGGCCGAACCAGTTGTGCTCCAGCAGCACGGGCGGCGGGTTGGCGGCCACGTAGGCGTCAACCTGCTCGATCACGCGCTCCATGTCCCTGTTGTCGCCGCTCTTGAGCTGCATCCAGATGTTGGCCCGGTCGAACTGCGGTGTGACGAAGTGCCACAGGTCGTCCGGCGTGTGGCTGTTCTGGAACTGGAACAGGCAGGTGGCGACGCCCGCCGCCGTGTCGGGTACCCTGTACTGTTCCTGCCGGCCGGACAACTCCTTGTTGACCTTCTTGACGATGTCCACCATGGAATTGCTCTTGCCGACGACGGGCGCGGCGCCGTCGTTGCCCGGCCGCACCAGTTCCCGCTGAAGGCCCTCGATGTAGCGGAGCACGTCGGGCCGCTTCAGCGGTTGCTCAAGCAGCACAGTACGCGCCGCTTCGACGGCGGCGATCAGATCATCCCAGTCCCAGGCGGCATCCGCATCCGCCGCGTCCCGCTTGAGCCGAAGCTCACCCAGCACATCGCCGAAGAAGGCCCTCGCTCCGCTTCCTCCGCCCGCGTTGGCCAGCCGCTCAACGACCCCGGCAGCTTCGTTATAGATGTGGGCAGCAGGTCCTTCGGGGTACTGTTCAGCGTAAACCGCAGCGGCGCGTTCGATGACGCCTGCCAGCTCGGCGGCGGCCTCCTCGACCACAGGTTCTTCCGGCTGCGCACTCAGCGCCAGGTATGCCTGGTAGGTGCCCGCGAAGTGCTCATTCAGGACGCGGTCGGCCACGCGAATGGGGTGGCTCGCCACGAACCACTTGGTGGGGTTATCGTTGATTCGTATCCGGCTGATGCCATAGAGGGCCACGGCCAGCACGACCAGGGTGCCAGTCAGCACCAGCTTGCGGCGCGTGTAGGTGAAGCGGCCGACGGCCTGCAGCAGGCGCGTCAGGGGCGAGTTCGGCGCTTCCTCGGCATGGGAGACGCCGAAGTTCGCCAGCCGCCGCTCGGGGATGAACATCACGTAGGCGGGGATGAACGCGACCGTCAGCACCCACGCGACCATGATGCCGAAGGCGACGAAGATGCCGAAGACCTGAACCGGCGGAATCGGCGTCAGCGCAAGCGACGCAAAGCCCGCCGCCGAGGTCAACGACGTGTAGAGCATCGGCATGAACAGCTCGTCCATGACCTTCAGGATGGTGGCCTTGCGGTCCCGCGTGGCCTGGTAGCGATCGAAGAACTCGGACAGGATGTGTATGGCGTCCAGCACGGCGATGGGCGTGATGAAGATCGGGATCATCGAACTCATGATGTGCAAGGTGTAGCCCAATGCGATGAGCAAGCCCATCGTCACGATCACCGAGACCAGCGCCACGATCATCGGGCTGATGACCAGGACCGGCTTGCGGAAGAAGACGAGCATCAGCAGGAAGATGACCAGCATGACCAGCGGCGCTGAGACGGCCATCTGCACGAACATCTGGTGCCCGAACGTGTCCTCCGCCACCGGCAGGCCCGTGATGTGGTACTGCTCTGGGCCGCCGAGTTCCTCAATCTTCTCCTGCAGACGCTGCGATACCTTGTAAGAGACGTCCTTGTGGGTGATGGGCAGGTAGATGCAGACGGCCTTGCCGTCCGAGGAGACCACGGTGCCGTTCAGCAGCGGGTTGTCCAGGGCGGCTTCCCTGACGGCCAGGGCCTCCTCGCGGCTCTGCGGCAGCGGCTCCGACATCAGGTAGGAGAACTCGACCGTCCCCGTCTCGATGTTGTGGTGGATCCGGTCCACCGTCGAGGGCGCCAGCAGGTCAATGACCACGACGCCCCTGTTCTCGACCTCGTCCGGCAGCGCAGGCGGGGCCTCCTCATCGGCCCCCGCGACGCCGGGAAGTGCAGGTAGACCTGCGGCCGTAGCCCCCGCTCGGGGCGCCGGTAGCGCAACCTCTGGTTCGGGCGCTGCGCCGGGGCCCACCCGTGCAGCGCTTTCGAACAGCCCCTTGCCGCGTAGGGTCGCGGCGAACTCGGTCAGTTCATGTATCTTCCGCAGCGAGTCCGGATTGAAGACGCCGTCCGCATGCTCCTCGTTCACAACCCCCACCACGATCATGTCGTGGACGGCGAACTCGTCCTTCATCTCGTCGTGGAAGACGCGGGCCGGGTCGTCCGGCGACAGCATGTTCTCCGGGTCGGTGTCTATGTGGACACCGGGCATGAAGGCCGCAAGGGCCACGGTCGCCAGCACCATGACGGCGGTCGTCAGCCACGGATGCTCTGTGGAGAACTTGACCATGCGGGTCCCCCTGGGACGGGGCAGCAGACGCCGACGCCGCCGGCGGACCTGCCGGTTTGCCGGCGAGTCGTGGTGGGCGCGGCGATGTCCCTCTTTACCTCATCGGGCAGGTATCGTTCGGGCAGGACTCGCACCGGGAAGCGGCAGCACTCGGCGCAACGCGGGCGCTGAAGGACGAGAAGACCTTCTCCGTATCCTTTCCCCCGCACTCCTCACAGGCAGGTTTCTCATTGGCCCCAGACCCGGTCAGCACCTCGGTCAGGTGCCCGCAATCCTTACAGCGATACTCAAGAAGCGGCATCTCTCAACTCCGTTGCTTCGTTTCCGACTCTCGCAGGCATTGCCCGGGCCGGCTGCGACTGCGACGAGGCCGCGGGCGCCAGGACCCCGCAGATGCAGCCCTTAGTCTACACAAAAGGTGGCGCGCCATCAAAGCCGCCGGTCCCCCGCGCGCTGTCCGGGCCGGGCCGGTTCAGCTATAATGGAGGGCGCACCACCACTGCTGAGACCCGCCCTGCGTCCCTGAGTTAAGGCTACTATGGCCGAAGGACTTCCACGGTGACAAGACAAGGCGGCGCGGCCACGGGGCGATCCGCCGTCAGCAGCGCAGTCTGGCACTGGCGCGGCGAGCCGGATCAGGCGGCGGTCGGCCAACCGGCGCTCCCGCGGCTGCTGCGCATGCTGGCGGTCATGGCCGTCTTCGGCGCACTGGCATGGTGGCGGGGCCATCGAACCGTGGCCGCCTGCCTGGCGGGCTTCGCGCTCGTCAACGTCCTGCTGGCGGCCGTGCTGCCCCGCGCGTTCCGATGGCACGCGGCGGCGTGGGAGAAGCTCGGCAGGGCCGGCGCACTCGTGATAGGCACGGTCGCGCTGACCCTGGCCTACTACCTGCTCTTCGCCCCGGTCGCCCTGCTGCTGAGGCTGGTGGGCAAGCGGCCGCTCAAGCTCCGCTTCCCCGGTCCCGAGGCCAGCTACTGGAGCGACGCGGAAGAGCGCGGCGAGGCGGAGGCTCGATACAGAAGGCAGTTCTGATGGTGTCCGCGCGCCAAGAACTGAATCATCCTGATCGTGGTGGCTTCTGCTAAAGAGCGAGTGCGAGTGCGAGAACGAGAGCGAGAGCGAGTGCGAGTGCGAGTCCGAGAGCGAGAGCGAGTGCGAGAGCGAGCACGACCCGGTGTGCAGAATCGGTTCTCCCGGGGCGAGGGGCGGTGAGATGAACATACTGGGACTGAGCGCCTACTACCACGATTCGGCCGCCTGCCTGGTGCAAGGGGGCGAGATCACGGCCGCCGCCCAGGAGGAGCGCTTCACCCGCAAGAAGCACGATCATGCCTTCCCCGCGCGCGCGATCCGCTACTGCCTGGCCGAGGGCGGCCTGTCGGGCGGCGACCTGGACGCTGTCGTCTTCTACGAGAAGCCGATCACCAAGTTCGTGCGCATCCTCGAGACCTACTTCGCCGTGGCGCCGCGCGGGCTGCGGCCCTTCCTGCAGGCCATCCCCCTCTGGGCACGCGAGAAGCTGTGGACCCCCTACAGGATCGAACGCAGCCTGGCCGAGATGGGCGTGCATATGCCCGACAGGCTCTACTTCCCCACGCACCACCAGTCCCACGCCGCCAGCGCCTTCTTCCCCTCGCCGTTCCAGAGCGCGGCCATCGTAACGACCGACGGCGTCGGCGAATGGGACACGACGACCATAGGCGTCGGCGAGGGCAACCGGATCAGGCTGCTTAAAGAGGTGGGGTTTCCCCACTCGCTGGGCCTCCTTTACTCGGCCTTCACCTACTTCACCGGCTTCCGCGTGCTCAACGGTGAGTACAAGATGATGGGCCTGGCGCCGTACGGCGAGCCGCGCTACGTGGACCTCATCAAGGAGCACCTGGTGGACGTGCGGGAGGACGGTTCGTTCCGGCTGAACCTGAGGTTCTTCGGCTACCTCGACAGCCTGGCGATGACCAACGGCCGGTTCGAGAAGCTCTTCGGGGGCCGGCCTCGGCAGCGCGACGCGCCGATCACACAGCGCGAGACGGACCTGGCCGCCTCCTGCCAGGCGGTGACGGAGGAGATACTGTTCAATATCGCGCGCCAGGCGGCCGAGCTGACCGGCAAGACGGACCTGTGCCTGGCCGGCGGCGTGGCGCTCAACTGCGTGGCCAACGGCAAGCTGCTGCGGGACGGCCCGTTCGAGAACATCTGGATCCAGCCGGCCGCCGGCGACGCGGGAGGGGCGCTCGGGGCCGCCCTGTTCGCATGGCACCAGATAGGCGGCGCCCCGCGAAGCGCCGACGGTGCCACCGACCGGATGAAGGGCGCCTGCCTCGGGCCGTCCTTCTCGGACGCCGAGATAGAGGAGTTCCTGACTGCGAACGGTTACCCCTACCGCCGGCTTAGCCGGGACCAATGGGCGCCGGCCATCGCGGAACTCATCGCGGCCGAGAAGGTCGTGGGTCTCTTCCAGGGGCGAATGGAATGGGGGCCGCGCGCACTGGGCAGCCGCTCCATCGTGGCCGATGCCCGCTCGCCCAGGATGCAGTCCGTCCTCAACCTGAAGATAAAGCACCGCGAGTCGTTCCGCCCCTTCGCGCCATCGGTGCTGCTGGAGCGCGTTGCCGACTACTTCGAGCTGGACAGGCCGTCGCCCTACATGCTGCTGGTCGCGCCGGTGCGGAAGGACCGCCGCGTTCCGTCCCCACCGGACAAAGGGACCGTGGACATCAAGGAATGGGTCAACTGCGCCCGTTCGGACGTGCCGGCGATCACACACGTGGACTACTCGGCACGCATCCAGACGGTTGACCGGCGAGCTAACCCCAGGTACTATGACCTATTGCGCGCGTTCGAGGAACGGACCGGCTGCGGCCTGATCGTCAACACGTCATTCAACGAGCGCGGCGAGCCGATCGTCTGCACGCCATCCGATGCCTACGATTGCTTCATGCGGACCGAGATGGACTATCTGGTGCTGGAGAGCTTCCTGCTCTCGAAATCCGACCAGCAGCGGCCGGCCGAGGCGCCAGCCGGCGTAGTGAGCGACGCGCTCGACTGAGGAGCGAGACGTGGGACGACTGCGCTACCTGTGGCGTCTGCTCAAGGAGTTCGGCGCCCACGCCGAAGCGCCGGGCATCATGTTGGCATAGGAGAGGCCGGTGGGACGACTGCGCTACCTGTGGCGCCTGCTGAAGGAGTTCGGCGCCTACGCCGAAGCGCCGGGCACCATGTTGGCATAGGAGAGGCCGGTGGGACGACTGAAATACCTCTGGCGCCTGCTCAAGGAGTTCGGCGCCTATACATGGGAGTATAAGGCGTGGTGGCTGATCCCCGTGGTGGGCGCCCTGCTGCTGCTGGGCCTGCTGACCCTGGTGGGCCAGACCAGCCTGGCCAACCTTTACACGCTGTTCTGATCACACGCGCGCCCCTGCCTTCGTTCCCGCGCCGTAAAGCTGTGCAGGCCCCCCGTCCGTTGCGTGCCAATTGGGGCGGGCGCGGCGGTTTGAATTCGCGCAGCGCGTGGCGTATACTTGTGTTTCCTCCCGATGGGGGCGGCGTAGCCAAGAGGACCAAGGCGAAGGTTTGCAAAACCTTTATTCACGGGTTCGAATCCCGTCGCCGCCTCCACTGCCTGCCGGCCGGTTCACAACTCCCAAAGCAATGAACCGCAGAGACCGCGGGGCACGCGGAGACCTATCCAGAAACGATGTCAGAAGGGCCTTCTTTTGCCTCTGTGCCCTCTGCGCCCTCTGCGGTGGATCCTTGTTGTCAAGGCGTCTTGGTTTCGTGCCCCGGCACCGGTTCAGTACCGGCCCTGCTCGCGCGCAACTTCCACGATGGCGCGCAGGTTCTCGGGTCTTGCATCGGCCGGCACCTCGTCGGCCGTCCCCAGGATGAAGCCCCCGCCTTCCATCGCCTCGTCGAGGCATCTGGCGGCTTCCCTGCGGGCCTGTTCGACACTGCCGCGGGCGAGCACTACGCAATCGAAGTTGCCCATCAGGCAGACCCTCGCTCCGTAGCGATTCTTGGCCTCCGCAAGGGAGATGTCGCCCTCGTTCGGCTCGAACGTGGCGATCATGTGCGGCCCGGCGTCCACCATGCAGTCCATCAGTTCCCGAATCCTGCCCAACGTGTAGAGGGAGATGTACTTGCCCGCCGCCCGCACCTTCTGACACGCCCGGCGTATCTCCTCGCCAACCCATGCCTCGAACATCCGCGGCCCCATGTTGGAGCCGGTCGCCCAGCAGATGTCGTAGAAACAGACCTCCGACGGGCACGCTATGAACGAGTCCAGCAGCCTGTCCATGTATCGCCATGCGGCCTGTGCCACTGCCCGCATCAGGTCCGG
>JAUVVP010000036.1 GCA_030604585.1 Planctomycetota bacterium
AGGCGGCGGCAGAGAACCAACCAGGACACCGGCGGCCTGCCGCCCTTCACTTGCGGCCCCCCGGCCGCTTCGGTCAGAATCCCCACACCCGCCCGCCGCAGTAGAGCGCGGTCTTGAGATGGTCTCTTAATGAGCTTCGCGCTGGCAAAAGAAACAGTCTTCGGAGAGTCGTCGTCGTCCTCGTTCTCGAAGCCGTTGTTCTCGCAGGGATTACGACCCGCCTTCGCCGAGGCTACGGCGGACAGGCGCCGAGGTTTACCCGCCTCCGGCGGGCTGGCCCGCCGCCTGTTTGGCGGGACGAGGACCGCTCGCTCCGCTCGCAGAGGACGAGGCGTTTCTTCTGCTGCGCGAACGTCAATAGAGGGCCACGATGGTCCGCAAGGTGCGATTCATCCTCTGCGTGGCCGTGCTGTTCCTGTTGCAGGTGACGGTCGTCCACAGGTTCACGCACCGCTTCCTGCGTCCCGATCTGCTCTACCTGGCGGTGATCTTCCTGGCCCTGGAAGCCGATTTCACAGGCGCTCTCTGGGGGGCCTTCGGCCTGGGACTGCTCAGGGACCTGGGCTCCTGCGGGCGGATCGGCGCCGGCGCCCTGCTCTTCCTGCCCGCCACCGCCGCCCTGCTGATCGTGCGGGACCATCTGGTGCGCGAGTCCCCCTGGACGGACCTGGCCCTCACCTTTGCCTACGTCCTGGCCTGCGGCCTGCTCAGCGCGCTGGCAGTCTCCGCATTCACCTCGGGCGGGCACCTTGGGCAGCTAACGGCCAGGGCCTTCGGTCAGGCCGCCTTCACCACCGCGCTCAGCCCCCTGTTCTTCGTCGCCTTCGCGAACCTGGGCCTCGTGGACGAGTCGGCCGGCATCCTGGACGCCACGTGAGCGCACCCGTCCGCCGGGGTGACCCGTGCGTCGGGCTGCCCGCGCTCGCATTCAAGCCTTACGGTGGTAGTAGGCGTGGATCGCCTCGGCGAGCAGATCGGAGATGCCCTCAACGGCTTTCAGTTCCGCGATGGTCGCCCCTTGTATCTTGTTCAGGCTGCCGAAATGCGCCATCAGCCGGCGGGCCGTCTTCCGGCCGACGCCGCGGACCTCCAGCAGCGGCGACTCGAGCGCCGCCTTGCGCCTGAGGCGGCGGTGGTAGGCGATGGCGAAGCGGTGCGCCTCATCCCGCACGCGCGTGACCAGCCGGAAGCCGTAGGTGTGCTCGGGCACCTCGATGGCCTCGGGCTTGGCGGGCAGGAAGACCCGCTCAGCCTTCAGCTTCCTGCCCCCGGCGGAGCGCGCCTTGGCCAGGGCGGCGGCGTCGCAGGAGTCAATGCCCAACTCGCGCAGGACGCCCACGGCCACCCCGAGCTGCCCCTTGCCACCGTCCACAAGGACGAGTTCCGGCGGCTCGGCGCCCTTCCGGGCCCGGTCGGCCACCTTGCTATAGCGCCGGGTGAGCACCTCGCGCATCATGGCGAAGTCGTCCTGACCCTCGACCTGGCGGATCTTGTAGTGGCGGTAGGAGGACTTGTCCGGCTTGCCGTGGCGGAACACCACCATCGAGCCGACCGCCTCCCTGCCCTGGAGCGTGGAGATGTCAAAGCACTCGATGTTCCGGGGCAGCTCGCTCAGGCCCAGGATGCGCTGGAGGGATTCCATCTCCAGACGCCGCTTCTCCTCATCGGTGCTGGCGGCGCGCTCGGCCTGCCGGGCGTTGCCGTTGGCCAGCTCGACCAGGCGCCGCTTCGCCCCGCGGACCGGGTGGAGCACGCGCACCTTGCGCCCCTTCTTCTCCGCCAGCCAGGACGCCAGCAGCTCCGCGTCCTCCGTCTCCACCGGCATCAGGACCTCCTGCGGGATGAACCGGTTCCGGCTGTAGAACTGGTTGAGGAAGGAGCCGAAGATCGCCTCTTCGCTATCCAGCTCCGCCGGGAAGCGATAGGACGCCACGTCCTGGATGTTCCCGTTGCGCACGAATAGCACGGCCACCCAGACGTATCTGTCCAGCGTGCACAGTCCGAAGATGTCCCGGTCGACCGCCTCCATGGACGAGGCGACATGCTGCGACTCCAGCGTGGTCTCGATGGCGCGGATGCGGTCGCGCACGCGGGCCGCCCTCTCGAACTCCAGCCCGCCGGAGGCCGCCTCCATCTCCCGCCGCAACTGGTCGAGCAGGTCCTCGGCCTTGCCCTTCAGGAACATGACGACCTGGTCGATCAGGCGGGCATAGTCCACTTCGGAGACGTCCGAGCAGCACGGCGCCGCGCACTTGCCCATCTCGGCGTAGAGGCACGGCCGGCTGCGCTCCATGCACTCGCGGATCGAGCACTTCCTCAGCGGGAAGACGTCCTGGAGGACCCTCAGCGTTTTCCTGGCGGCCTTGGCGCTCGCGTAGGGGCCGAAGTAGAGCGCCTTCGGCGCGTCGAGCCGCCGAGTCACGATCGGACGCGGCCACGGCTCGCTCGGGTCGATCTTTATGCTGACGAAGCTCTTATCGTCGCGGAAGTAGACGTTGTACTTGGGCCGGAACTGCTTGATGAAGTTGCTCTCGAGCAGCAGGGCCTCCTTTTCCGAGGCCGTAACCACGGCGTCCACGTCGGCCACGCGGTCTATGCGCTTCGAGATGAGCCGCCAGTCATCGCCGCCCTCCTGGTAGTAGCTGCGCACTCGCGCGCGCAGGTTCTTCGCCTTGCCGACGTAGATGACCTCGTGCCGGGCGTCCTTCATCAGGTAGACGCCCGGCCGGCGCGGCAGGCTTTCTATCTTCTTGCTCAGCTTTTCCGATGTCTGAATTGCCATGGCCGGCCCTGCCCTCAGTCAACTCCCCTTCCACTATCATGATAGGCCAAACGCCGATCCCTGTCGAGAAGGGATCGCTTCGTCAGAGCCACTCGGCGCCGCCCTCAGGCTGTTCTTTGGGGGTATCGGCACAGCCACTTGAATGCCGGCCGGGCTACGCCGTAAGATGCCCGTGTCGGTCTTCCCGCCCCGTCGCCGCCACGGGCGAGAGACAGGGAAGGGCCATATGGAGGTCGGTTGGGTGCAATGTTCGCTAACGGAGGTCCGACCGTGAGGAAAGCATCTGGCATGACGGCTTTGCTGGTGATCACCGTCTCGCTGACGGGCTGCGTGCACGTCCGTAACAACCTGCACAACATGCTGGCCGACTCGATGGACATCTTCCGGGCCGACCTGAGCGCATCGTTCGGCACGGACATGGGCGCCCACCTGATGGCCACCCAGTACGCACAGCTCAAGTCCTACAGCTACGAGAACATCTACCGGATCGGCTTCGGCAAGCGTCACGTCGGCGTGTGGAAAGAAGACCGCGAGGACTGGTGGGTGGGCACCGAGCACGCCCCGAACATGCACATCCGCTCCGAGTCCGTCAAAGTGATGGCGGCGATCCTGCCGGCCAGGGTGGTCGCCCGGGCGGGGACGCCGCTCGGCCTGATGGGCGAGTCGCCCGACGAGTTCGGCATCGGCGCTCACCTGTTCGTGCTCGGATTCCGCATCGGGGTGCGGCCGCTCGAGTTCGCAGACTTCCTGGTGAGCCCCTTCGGCCTGGACCCCTGCGACGACAACATGAGCTGGGCCGAGAGGCAGTCGCTCCGGCACCCAAAGGAGAGCGCAAGCCGAACGCGGTGGAGGGAATAGGGTTCGGACCCCTGTTCTTACGGCTGCCGGGCCTCCGGCAGGGAGAACCGCACGGAGTCCTTGCGGACGTAATCGTCGAGCGATTGGTGGTCTATGCGCCACTCGCCGCCGATGCGGACGCCATCAATCTCGCCCTTCTTGATGAGCCGCCGCAGCACTTTCGGCGTGCAACCGAACTGCTGCGCCACCGTGCCGACGCGCAGCCACCTCAATTCCGGGCATCCGCAGACCTTGCAGCGCATTCGGCAATCTCCGCGAAAGACCAGTGACGCCGGCCCCTATACCTCGAATGGAACGTGCGCGCGGTAGCGGAGTTCCGCCAGGCGGCCGGGCCGCTCGGCCGGGGACGCGCCGGCGGCGCAACCGACCACGGGCCTGCCTGCCGGTGCGCGCCGCTGCCCCGCCCACAGGAGCTGAGCCTTGAACCAATCCGCCAGCCGGTCGGGCACTTCCTGAAAGCCGCAGCAGACCGGGCAGTGTTCGAGCGATACACGGTCCAGCCAGCCGCTCCCGCCACAGGCCGGGCAGGGGACCTCTTCCACCCCCAGGGTCTCGTATACTGACTCCAGCATGAGCTTGGCGCGCAGCGCCTTCAGCTCGCTCGGGATGCGCTGCGCGACTTCGCTGACCAGCGGGTGGAGGCTCATCGCCGGCTCCTCCTGACCCCCGAGGCCCTGTCGAAGGCGTCCTGGCGCAGGTTGCAGTAGAAGCGCTCGGGCCCGGCCAGCAACTGCAAACCGCAGGCGCAAAGCTGATCCGCAGTGATGCGGCCCTCGCGCAGAGCCTTGCGGACGGCGGGCTTGTCCGGCATTTCCCTGACGCGGACCAGGTCGCCGAGCTGCGCATCGTGCAGAAGGCGGCACGCGTCCCCCTCGGTCAGCCCGTCATGGAGCCGCACGGCCGGTTCCACCTTGCGAAAGCCCACCTCGCCGAAGGGCGTCGCAAGGCTCTTGCGGCCGGCGGGCAGGATGGCCTCCCTTTCCCCCCGGCAGTAGGCCTCCAGGTCGGCCAACAGGTGCGACGTGCGGTCCCGCAGCGACCCAATCCGGAGGTGATACCGCCGGCGGACGCCGTCGAGCTGTTCGTCAAGTTCCGCCTGAAGCCCGTCGAGGCGGACCTGCGCACGGGCCAGGCGGCGTAGCCGCTCCGCCACACGCGAGGGGGCGCCAGGGCGCTTGAGCAGTTGAGTAGCCATGCTGCCCTCCTTGCCGGCCGGATTCCGCTTGCATTGTGAGGCGCCCGGCCGGTATCATATTGTAGCTATTCATCCGTATCGGTCATTATACTCGTTCGAGCCTGGTTACGCAAGCGAGATACCCGTTTTGGATAGAAAATACTTGCAAAGGCCCCATGAGCTTGATATAATACCCGTTACAAGTAAGGCCTTCGGCCTGGCGGGTCTTGCGAAGGACAGCCACTCAGGCCGGGCGTTTGGGAGAAGCGAACGAGGAGAAGGGAACATGTCCGCCAAAAAAGCAGCGGCCGGCAAGCTAACGATAGGCGAGAGGCTCCGCTCCGTCCGCTCGGAGCTTGGATTGAATCAGACAGAGATGGCCGAGGCGGTCGGGGTTACCCAGAGCAGCATCGGCGCCTATGAGTCCAACCGCAGGCGCCCTCCCCTGCCGCTGCTCTTAGCGCTGGAACACCGGTTCCGCATCAACCACGAGTGGGTCCTGGATGGTGCCGGGGAGCGCTTGGCCGGGGTTCGTCCGGCCCAGCCCGTCATCGTGACCAGCCCCGAGGAGCTGGACGCCCTCAGGCGCCTGGAGGGCGAGGACCGATACTACGCCGTGCCCTACCTGCGCGACCCCGCGGCGGCCGGCGCGGGGCTGGTCATGGAGGAGCAGGTCGAGGGCTACTGCATCATCCACCAGCGCGTGGCGCCCCATCCCGAGACGATCCGCTGCGTGCGCATCTCCGGGGACAGCATGGCGCCCACCCTCACCGACGGCAGCATCGTGGCCGTGGACATAACGCCGATCCCGCTGCGCAACCTCCAGGGCCGGATCGTCTGCTCGCGCACGCACGAGGGCACGGTGGTCATCAAGCGGCTGCGCGTGCGGAACCACTTCGCGTTGCTTTTCTCGGACCACGAGGACCAGCGGGCCTTCGCGCCCATCGTGCTGGACCTGCGCGAGCTGGCGGACCCCATAATCGGCCAGGTGATCTGGGCCTGGGTTGACCTGCGGTGAGCACCCGCTAAGGGCATCTGACAAAACAAACCGCGGAGGACGCAGCTCGTGCTTCGTCCCGCATTCGCGGGACTTCGCAGAGTAGGAAGCCCGCCGAGAAGCGCCAAGACCATTGACTATGCGCCTTGATCACCTCTGCGCTCTCTGCGCGCTCTGCGGTGAATGTAGTATTGCTACGAGTCCTAACGCTCGAAGAGCAGCAGCGCGTCCTCCCAGCCTGCCGGAGTGGTGAATGGGGCCTCGCCTACGCTGGGCTGATGGCCGATCTCGACCCTCTCGCCCGTTGTGGGGTCCACCCAGGATGCGCGCGAGGCGTTTCCGCCGCAGACGCGGGCCATGTTGATGCTCACCGTGGCAGTGCCGCTCAGATAGACGAGGGCCCAGTCATCCGAGGCGGACCGAGCGGCCACGTTCTGCCCTTCGCCTTCCCCCGCTCCAGACACGATAAGGTCCTGCTCCGGCGCCAGGTCCCACCAGTGAGGAAGCGCCGTCAGGACCTGCCGGCAGACGGTCATGTGCCGGGCGCCGGGCGAGTCGATCCAGTCGCGCCAGGTCCCAGGGGACGCCCAGTTGGCGTGGTGGCCGTAGCTGTGGTGCCCGCCGCACAGGTAGGACCACCAGGCCTGCCGTCGGCAGTCGAGTGGCGTCCAAGGGGGCCCGGTGTGCGCGGCGGTCTCGTAGCCGCCTTCGGCCATCACGGTGGGCTTGGCGGGCGTGCGGGCATAGTCGTCTCGCACCATCGGCACGTTCAGACCGAGATCGTGCCAGGTCTGGATCATGTTGAAGTCCAGCCATTCCTCCTCGTGGATGAAACTGGAGGACGCGGGGGACGGATCGGGGTGGACCGTGATCAGGTGCGTCCCGCCGTCGCCCTCCCGCAGGCCGGCCACCAGCTCGCGCAGGATGGGCACGTACTCGTCCTTCGCTTCGGGGTACATGGTCCAGATGACGTGGGGCGAGTCCCGGTAGCGCTCGGCGATCCACCGGGCATAGGCCCGCGCCTTCTCGAGGGGGATCGTCTCCCTCTGGGTCTTGTGGTAGACGCCCAGCACCAGCACCTGGTCGGTGGCGAGCGCCGCCTCGACGACGGCGTCGGCGTTGCGGAAGTATGCCTCGTTCGGCGCAGCGGGGTCATCGCCCAGCCAGGGCGTCTCCCCCGCCAGGTTCGCCGTCGTCCCGTCGCCCTCCCCCGTGATCATGATCTGGATGGCGCTGAACTCCTGTGCCTTCCGCCGCCTGAGGACCTCCGCCGCGTCCTCCACCGTGAACTCACGGAAGAGCTGCCACTGCGTATCCCCCAGCCAGAAGAACGGCTCGCCACTCGCGTCGACGAAGTAGCGCCCGTTGGGGCTGACTCGAATCGATCCCATGTCCTGCTCCCTTCCGCAGCGGTCGGTCTGAGAAGCACGTCCCGTCGCCCGGGCCGCGTCGTCAGACGACCTCGTAGCGTACCACAACCGATTGTCCGGTTCCGACTGACTTAGCGATGGCCTCGTAGAGGACCATGCTCTTGTAGCTCTCGTGGATGCACGAGCGGCTGGTGGTGCGGCCCTCCTTGATGGCCGCGACGAAGTCCTCCAGCTCGGCCAGGTGGCCCGTCTCGTGGCCGCTGTCGCCGGCGGAGATGAAGGTGGGCGGCTCGCGCCATTCGGTCGGCTTCTGGCCCTCGGTGATGCGCCAGCGCGAGGAGTTGCTGATGGTCATGAAGTTGCCGCCCTTCACAGTCATCTCCACCTCCTCGGTGGGCACGCCGAACGAGCGGCCGTCGGTCAGGTTCAGCGCGCCGACCGCGCCGCTGGCAAACTCGAGGCTGACGGCGTAGGCGTGCCCGCCTTTGGCGAAGCAGAAGGCCCGCGTCACGTCCCCGAACAGATACCCGACCAGGTCAATGATGTGGATGGCGAAGTCCAGCAGGAACCCGCCGCCCTCGTACGGGCCGGAGGCGTAGTCTATGGACAGCGAGTAGAGGTCCGAGGGGTCGAAGCCGGCGAGCCATTCCCGCGCGCGGTTGTAGGCGACGTTGTAGCGCTTCTTGAACGCCGTAGTGCAGAGCACGCCGGTCCGCCTCGCTACACGGGCCACCGCCAGTGCGTCGGGCGCCCGCAGGGACGGCGGGGTAGACGGGTAGACCCGGGTGGCCCGCTCCATGTCGACCGGCGCGAGCGCGGCCTGCTGGCGGGGGCCGATGCAGATGATGACTCCGTCGGGCTGCTCGGCATCCAGCATCGCCTCTATGTCCTCGTAGACGCTGCCGCCGAAGAGGCGCGCGTTCCGCTCGGCCTTGTCCCGCTCGATGTCGCACACGCCGACCAGCCGGGCGCCGGCCGCGCCGATATAGGGGTAGATGCGCCGCGACGAGAGCTGCCCCGCCCCGACGATGCATACCCTCGGCTCGTCCATGGTCAATCCCCCGCGCACTGTCGCTGGATGTAGTCCCGGGCCTCAGCCAGGTACTTCAGCGTGTTCTCCCGGTCCTGCACCTCCATCTCGACGACGAAGTCGCCCGCGTAGCCGACGCTCTTCATGTGCCGGAACAGACCGCGCAGGTCGATCTCGCCCGCGCCGAACGGCACCGACTGCCCCCCCACCTGGTCCTTGATGTGGACGAGGGCGATCCGGTCGCCGAGCAGCCCGTAGCCCTCCCGCCACGAGACGCCGACCGTATGGAACTGCCCCACTTCGAGCAGGGCCTTCATGCGCGGGTCGTCAATGCCCGCCAGCACCTCGCGGAAGTCCGCCGGCGTGCTGATGGGCGCGCCCGCGTGGTTCTGAAGCACCGGCGTCACGGGCAGCCCTTCGATCGCATCCAGGAACGGTCCGGCCGCACGGATGTAGTTCGCGCGGCTGGTGGCCTTGAACAGCACGATGCCCACGCCGATGGCGGCGGCGAATCGGGCCGCCTTCACAGCCTCGCCGACATCCAGGTCGTCGCCGACGGCCGGCAGGTGGAGCGACACGAAGCTCATCCCGTACTGCCCGCCCTTCTCCGCGTAGAAGCCAGGGTCGCGGCCATAGTCGAAGGCGGACTTGACCCAGCCCGTGAAGACCTCGAACTTCCGGTAGCCGAGGCCCGAGTAGGCCGCGAGCACCTCGTCCAGGTCCATCTCCGGATCGCTGCACGGGCTGACGGCCAGGTTCTCCATCGCCCTCCCCTTCTCCTTGCGGATGATGAGTTTACCACGGACGGCTGTGCCTGCAACTGCCCGGCCGGCCGAAGGTAAAGCCGCACCGGCCATGGAGACCGCGCCGCCGACGGCCGCGGGCTCAGTCGCGCGGTGCCCTCCGCAGTCGAGGGCCTTTCTACGAGCCCCGGCCCGGCGTATAATGCCCGCTCACTTCGTCCTTTCGGTCAGGGCCGCGCGTGGAGCGATTCGCTTACTCACTCATCCTCGTCTCATGCTTCATGCACGCCTCGTGGAACCTGCTTGCGCGGCGCCGCAAGCGAGGGGCGCTGATCTTCTTCCATCGGATGGTGACCCTGGCCGTTCCGGTCAGCCTGGTGGCCATCGGCATCGGCCTCTTCTTCCCGCATTCGTTTCCGCCGAGGGCCTGGCTGTGCGTGATCGCATCGGGGGCCATTTGCGGCTTCTACTATTGGTTCCTGGGGCTTGCCTACAGCGAGTCGGACTTCACCATCGTCTACCCCGTGGCCCGGGCGCTGCCCGTGCTGGCGGTGGCGCTGGTGGCCGATGTCTCTCGCGGCCGGTATCCGAGCGGCGTCGGATGGGTCGGCCTGCTGATGGTAGTGGGCGGGTGCGTGCTGGCGCCGCAGGTCTCCTACCGCAACTTCGACTTCAAGCGCTACGGCACCCGGGACATCCTCTGGATCGTGCTGACCGCCGCCACGATCGTGGGGTTTACGACCTTCGACAAGATCGCCGCCGAAGTAGTCGAGCAAGGGCCCGCCAGCGCGGCCATCTACTGCTCCCTGTTCCACATCGTCTCGTGCATCAGTTACGTCGTCATACACGCCGTGTTCGCGAAGGAGAAGGGAAGGGACGAGGAGGTCGGCTGGAAGTGGCCGGCCGTCGGCGCGCTGCTCGGCTACGTCACCTACATGCTG
>JAUVVP010000314.1 GCA_030604585.1 Planctomycetota bacterium
ATGACGATGCACTGCTCCGGCAGCTTGTCCGCCAGCAGAACCTTCTTCATCGCAGATCTCCGGCGAAGGCGGGCTCGACAGCAGAGAGGGATTATAGTCGAGCCGATCGGCACGGTCAAAGCAAGGAGTCAGCTCGGGAGGTCCTGCCGGGATGCAGAGCCGGCGGCGGATTCGTGGTGGAGGGGGCCGCCCAAGCATTGACAGTCTGCGCTGCCGCGAGGGCGTCCGAGCGGAACGGGGTCACAAGACGACCGGGATCACCCTCTGGACGAGTTCGAATGCCTGGACCTTGGCCAGGACGGCCTGCTCGCAGGGGGAGTCCAGATTGAATGCGAGGAGGGCGTTCCCCCCGGCTTGCTGGCGGCTGACCCCCATGCGGGCGATGTTGATCCCCGCCTCCCCCAGCGTGGCCCCCACCCAGCCGACGCAGCCCGGCATGTCGTTGTTGAAGACGATGAGGAGGTGTCCTTCCGGCACCAACTCCACATCGAACTCTCCGATGCGGACGATGCGCGGCTGCTCGCGACCCAGCAAGGTCCCGGCCGCCGCGGCCGTCCCCGTGTCGGCCGTCAGCTTGACCTCGATCAGGTCGGTAAAGCCGCCCTCCGGCCCGCTTGTCCGGGAGCTGGTGATGCGGATGCCCAGTTCCTGAGCCAGGTACGGCGCACTTATGATGTTGACCTGGTCGCCGAGATTGCCTTGCATGACTCCGGTCACGCCGTACTGCACGACCGGCTCGGTGTTCTCTTGCGCCAGTGCGCCTTTACATGCGACCTCGATCACCTCGGGCTGACCGGAGCTCAACTGAGCCACGAGCTTGCCGAGCTGTGCGGCAAGGTCGCAGTAGGGCTGGAGGGTCTTCATCTCCTCCGGCGAGGCCAACGCAGCGTTGAGGGCGTTGCGCACGTCGCCGTGCTGCAATGCATCCACGATCTGCTCAGCCGCCGCCGTGGCCACGGCAAGCTGCGCCTCCTCGGTTGAGGCCCCCAGGTGGGGGGTGGCCAGTATCCTGTCGTCACGCACGAACTCGTAGTCGTCCGGAGGCTCCTTGATGTAGACGTCGAAGGCGGCGCCGCCCAGCTTCCCGCTCCTGACCGCAGCGACAACCGCCTCCTGGTCCACCACGGAGCCCCGCGAGCAGTTTATGAGGCGAGCGCCGTCCGGCATCAGAGCTATCTCCTCGGCGCCGATCAAGCCCCGCGTCTGCTGGCTCTCCGGCACGTGGATGCTCAGATAATCCGAGTGCGAAAGCAGTTCCCCGAGCGTTTCGACGAGCGCTACCCCCGCCCGCTCGGCCCTTTCTCGACTCACGTGCGGGTCATACGCCTCAACCCGCATGTCCGAGGCAAGCGCGCGCTTGGCCACTTCCTGTCCCACGCGCCCGAGGCCGATGATGCCCAGCGTGCTGCCCGCCAGTTGCGAACCGACGAACTTCTGCTTCTCCCAGTGCCCCTCGCGCATCGAGACGTAGGCGGGACCGATGTTCCGCGCCAGGGCCAGCATCAAGGCGAACGCATGCTCCGCCGTGCTGATCGTGTTGGCCCCCGGCGTGTTCATCACCACGACCCCCTTGCGGGAAGCGGCCCCCACGTCAACGTTGTCCACCCCGACCCCGGCCCGGCAGATCGCCTCGAGCCTCTCGGCGCCCTCAAGCACGCCCTTGGTAAGTCTGGCGCCCGAGCGGCAGATCACCCCACTGGCATCCCGGATGGCCTCCCGCAGCTCGTCCTCGGACAGACCCGGCCGGTAGTCGACCTCCAGGCCTGCCTCCTTGAGCATCACGATGCACTGCTCCGGCAGCCTGTCCGCCAGCAAAACCTTCTTCATGCCAATCCTCCGGCAGAAAACGCGCCTCTCGACGGCGCGGGGATTATATGCCACGCGGGGTGGACTGTCAAAACCGTCCCGTCATCAGGCCTTCTTGAGGCGCTCGATGGCGCCCCGGTAACCCGTTAGAGGCGGACCTCCGAGGGACGCGTAGAGCCCCGTGTCGAGATGGCTGTCGTGGGGACGGTCCGCGGCGCTGGGCCGAGGCCCGGCACTGAGCACCAGGGCGGAGTCCAGCCCCATCGCATCAGCAGCCGCACGCAGGAACTCCAGCTTGGTGCTGCTCTGCCCGGCGGAGACGTGGACCAGCCCGCGGTGCCCCATCCCCATCAGGAACGCGAACGCGGCGGCCACCTCCCCGGCCAGGGTGTAGTAGCGAACGCATCGGTCGTCGGCGGGAACGCTCTCGCCTTCCTCGAGGGAGGTCTTCAAGGCGGCCAGGACGTTGTTGGGCGCCTCCGGGTCGAGGCTGTAGAGGGCGGGAATCCGCACCACAAGGGCCCCGGGCATTGCCAACGCGTGCCTCTCCCCGGCCAGCTTGCTGTGCCCGTAGGCGTTCAGCGGCGAAGGGGCGTCGTCCTCCTTGTAGGGCGGCGCCTCGCCGGAGAAGACGTAGTCGGTGGAGACGTAAGCGAGCCGAGCGCCGGCCTTCGCTGCGGCGCGGGCGACCCGTTCCGTCCCGCGCGCATTGATCTCCATGGCCTGCCGGGGGTCTTTGGCGCAGACGTCCGGCGACCGAATGGCCGCGCAGTGTACCACCCACTCACAGTCGCCTTCTTCTATCGCGCACAGGACGGAACCCGAGTTGCCGAGGCTGCACTCGACCATCCCCGGCACGGGACGGCTGTGATAGGCTCCCGTCACCTCCCAATCGGAGGGAAAGACCTTCAGCATCCGGCTGCCCAGGAGCCCCGTGGCGCCGGTGACGAGTACCTTCATCGCCAAAGCCTTTCGGCAGAACGGTTATGCACGGCCGGCGGCAGGAACGCACGTGGCCGCGCGCAGTGGGGCCAATGACCGCCGCATGACCCACCGGATGGATCTCTGCCCCTCATTATCGCCTTCGAGCGGCGTTTTTCAATGGTCCGCGCCCGGAGGCCCTGCGGTTGAGAAGCATCGGCCTTGGTGTTAGTGTAGACGGCGGGCACGGCATCCTTCGAACCTGATCTGGGAAGCATCGCGAAACGATGGCAGGACTCGCAGCGGACCTGGCGACTCCCGAGGGCCGGTATGCCATGATGCTGGCCATCCGGCATCTGGAGGAGCACGTCGGCCGGCTCTTCAGCGAGGGACTGATCCACGGCACGGCGCACCTGTCCGTCGGCCAGGAGGCCTGCGCGGTGGGCGCCGTGGCTGCGGCGCGGCCGGACGACCCCATCGTCAGCAGCCATCGGGGACACGGGCACTTCCTGGCCCGCACGGCCGACCCCGCACTGCTGATGGCCGAGCTGCTGGGCCGGACGAGCGGCCCGTGCGCCGGCCGAGGGGGCAGCCAGCACCTGTGCAGCCGCCGGCACCACTTCTACGGCACCAACGGCATAACCGGCGGCGGCATCCCCGTGGCGACGGGCCTGGCCCTGAGCGCGAAACTCCAGCCCACCGGCCAGGTGGTCCTCTGCTTCTTCGGCGACGGGGCGACCAATCAGGGCACCTTCCACGAGAGCCTGAACATGGCCGCCCTCTGGAGCCTGCCCATCCTCTACTTCTGCGAGAACAATCGCTACGCCATGAGCACCCGGGTCGAGGACAGCATGAGGGTCGCTACCATTGCCGAGCGGGCAGCGGCCTACGGCATCCGGGACCTGCGCGTGGACGGCATGGACGTTGAGGCCGTCTACGATGCCGTTGGCTCGGCCCTGGCGTCCGTGCGCTCCGGCGACGGCCCCATGCTGCTGGAAGCCGAGTGCTATCGCTTCTGCGGCCACTCCAAGAGCGACAGGCTGGTCTATCGCACCCGCCAGGAAGAAGAGAGCTGGCGCGAGCGCGATCCCATACGGGTGTGCCGCCGGCGCCTGCTGGACGGGGGGCTGGCCGAAGAGAAGCTGCACGAGATCGAAGGTGCCGCCCGGCAGACCGTGGAGGATGCCCACAACGAGGCGATGCGGGCGCCTGTGCCGACTGCCGATGACGTGCTCACCTCCCC
>JAUVVP010000412.1 GCA_030604585.1 Planctomycetota bacterium
AACGACGACACAGATGCGCAGCTTGGAGCCCGTCAGGAACTCCGCGGCCGCATACCGCGTCATCCTCAGCCTCAGGCGTATCAGATTGAGCAGCTCTCCCATGGCGCGGTCCGGAAGTGTCAGACTTCCTCTGTGAGGCGCAGGAAGGCTTCTTCGAGCTGACCGTCGGTGCGGGCGGCGCCGTATATCTCTTCGAGCGTTCCCAGGGCGATCAGCGAACCTTCGCGGATGATGCCCACGCGGTCGGCGGCCTCCTCCGCCACCGTCAGCGTGTGCGTGGACATGAAGACCGTCACGCCCTCACGGGTGAGTCGCTGCAATACGGCTTTCAACGTGTTGGCCCCCTTCGGGTCAAGGCCGACCATCGGCTCGTCAATCACAAGGACCCGCGGCTCGTGCAGCAGGGCGGCGCTGACCACCACGCGCTGCTTCATGCCGTGCGAGTAAGTCTCTCCCAGTTGGTCAAGAAAGCCGTCCATCTCAAACAAGCCGGCCAGGCCGGCGATCTTCTCCTCGATCACCGGCCGCCGCATCCCATACATGGCGCCGACGAACTGCAAGAACTCACGCCCGGTCAGCTTCTCGTACAGGAACGGCTGGTCCGGCACGTAGCTGAGCAGCGATTTGGCCTCGATGTAATCCTTTTGAACGTCGTGCCCGCACAGGATGACCCGGCCGGAAGTGGGACGCAGCAGGCCCACGATCATCTTGATCGTCGTGGTCTTGCCCGCGCCGTTCGGACCGAGGAAGACGAAAAGCTCCCCCGGCCGTATCTCCAGGTTCAGGCCGTCAACGGCGGCGACGTCGCCGAAGCGTTTCACCAGGTCTTGCAGCTTAATCATCGTCCGTTCCGTCTCGAGAGTGGGCAAGGGCGTTGCGGCATGCCTCCATGACCATCTCCGCCGTGATCTCCTCCATGCAGCGGTGGTCGAGGGGGCACTCCTTCTTCTGGCACGGCCCGCACTCCACGTCCAGCCTCACCACATGGTCGTTGGCGTGGGCGCTGGTCGAGTAGCCCGGGTGGGTCGAGCCCATGACGCAGACCGTGGGCACCCCCAGAGCCACTCCGTAATGCCGCGGCCCCGAGTCCGTGGTTACCAGCAGCCGGCTGCGGGCCACGACGCATTTGAGCAGGTGCAGGTCTATGCCGCAGGCCGACAGGTCCACGATAGGGGCGTCGGAGCCGCCTATGATGGCGGCGACGGCATCGCGCTCGGCAGGGCCCGCGATGAGGGCCACCTGGACGCCGTACTCGCCTTGCAGCAGCTTCGCCAGGCGGGAGAACCGGTCGGGGGGCCAGCGTTTCGACGGGCCGAAGCCCGCCCCCGGGTGCAGCAGGAAAAGGCCGCCGCCAGGGTCCAGGCCTTGGCCCTTCAGCATCCCGTCAGCCCGGGCCGCGTCCTCATCCGGGAAGGGCAGTTGCATCTCCCGCCCGGCCGCTCCTATGCCGGCCTCTTTGCAGAGGCCCAGGTAGTAGTCCACCATGTAGGTGGGTTTGAATCCGCCGTTCTCCGATGGGCGGGGGACGGCGTCCGTCAGCAGGAAGGACCGGCAGTCCCTTGCGTATCCCACGCGGCGCGCGACTCCGCCCATGCGCAGCATGAGGGCCGAACTGAAGGAGTTCGGCAGGGCGAAACCCAGCACGTAGGGCTCGCGCCTCAACTCCTTGACGCAGCGGAGGAACTCGCGCACGGGACGGCCGTCTGCCGGGGCGTAGAGCAGCTCCTGGTCGAACCAGGGCGCGCGGCGCAGCACGGCCCCGACCCGCCGGTGGATTATGAGCGTAATGTGAGCGCCGGGGAAATGCCGCCGAATAGCACGGAAGGCCGGGGTCGCCATCGCCACGTCCCCGACCCAGTTCGGTGCGCGCACACACACACGCCGCAAGCTGTCGTATGGCACAGGGTCAGCTCTCATGTCCGTTCCGTTGGCCGCCAGCGGGAGCAGCCGTTGCCTTGCCGCCGCCAATGACCTATGATAGCGCCTTACTGAAGGGATTCATCTCGGTTTGGAGCGGGGCGCGGTCACAATGACCGGAGCCACAGAGCGGGGAGGCAACATGACTACAATAGCCGTCAACGGCGCCGGCGGCGCCATGGGCAGGCGGATTATCTGCTTGGCCGCCGAGAACGAGGGCTGCCAGGTGGTGGCCGCGCTGGAACGGCCCGACCACCCGGACCTGGGCAAAGACGCCGGTGCGCTGGCCGGCGTCGGGCCGCTGGGGGTGGCCCTGTCTGCCGAGCTCACCGCAGAGGCCGACGTGCTTGTGGATTTCAGCGCCCCGGAGGCAGCCGTCGCCAGGGCAAAGGAATGTGCCGGGCGGGGTATCGCGGTTCTGATAGGGACTACGGGCCTCTCGGCGGAGCAGCGTGCGCAGGTAGAGGGCGATGCGGCGACAAAGGTCCCGGTGCTCATTGCGCCCAACATGTCCCTGGGGGTCAACCTGTTGTTCCGTCTGGCGGAGGACGCCGCCCGGGCGCTGCCGGTGGGGTACTATGTGGATATCATCGAGGTGCATCACCGCCGCAAGAAGGACGCCCCCCGCGGCACGGCCATGGAACTGGCGCGCCGGACGTGCAGGGCGCTCGGCAGGGACCCCGCCGATGTCCTCTGCTACGGTCGTCGGGGCCTGGCCGGTCCGAGAAGGCGGGAAGAGATCGCCATCCATGCCGTGCGCGGCGGCGACATCGTGGGCGATCACACGGTCGTTTTCGCCGGCGAAGGGGAGCGGATAGAGCTGACCCACAGGGCCGGCAGTCGTGACATCTTCGCCCGGGGCGCCATCCGAGCGGCCCTGTTCCTGGCCGGCAAGGGACCCGGCGTCTACTCCATGGAGGACGTGCTCTCGCAAGGGGCGGGTCCGCACTGAGCCGGAATGCCGCCGGGTGGGACGCAGAGCCGTCAGGTTGCGTTGTCCCTTTATCGTCGTGGCTTCCGGATCGTACCGCACCGACGAAGGGAAGCGCTCGGGGGGATCAAACCAAAGGCGCGCCGCCTGCGGCGGCACGCCCAAAGTGAGCCGGAAGGTTGGTGTGAACTGCGGCGCCCACCTGTGACAAGGCCCGTCCGGCGGATGCGGGCGGGCCTTGTCAACTGCTCTTAG
>JAUVVP010000208.1 GCA_030604585.1 Planctomycetota bacterium
ACGAGCCATACAGAACTCGACTTCCGTGGTGACTTGGTACGAAACGAATTGCCCGAAGCGGTGAAGGACCGTTACCATCTCGCCAAGAAGCGAATTCGCGAGTACCTTGACGAATACTTCGACGTAACGTTCGAATGACGGCATGGCCAGAGAAACGCTGCGCGCGAGCCGACTGAGCAGACCATCGGCTGGGTGGAACGGGGGCCAAATCGTGACGATGGGGTGCCCGGGTCGCGATGCGGCGGGCAAGATTCGAACCCGCCAGAGGCGGGCAAGCTTCATTCGCCGTACGGCGAACCGCGACCTGGAAACAAAGGCAGGAATGGTCGGGGCGGCCGGATTCGAACCGGCGACCTCTGCCTCCCGAAGGCAGCGCTCTAAACCAGACTGAGCCACGCCCCGAAGTCCGCGCACCGCAGACGGAACATTCAATGTAATCACCCCACGTGAGCCTGTCAAGCCGAAGGGCGCCCGCCCTTGACCGTGCAGGCCTGCTGAGGGTATCATCGAAGGGTGTGCAACCGTTCCTGCGAGGCCTTCGACGCGAGAGGGGGCCGAGCCGGCTGGTCGAGCAAACGGAGGCCGGGGTGGAAGGCCGGACGCTCTCGCGCTGTCCCAGCCGACGAGAAGGCGGGCTCTGAGAGGCCCTGAGGGAATGAATCGCCGAGACCCCGCCCGAAAGCGGCGGGCAAACTCGGCGCCAACCCTGAGCTTGTCGGAATGGCCCCGCCGGTAAGTGCTTTCTGTTAGAGGCCCAGGCGTCTGCACACGGAGGCAATGCCGCGATGCGAAAGAAACGGGTCTGGGTGGGCCTGTTCGTGGGCCTGGTGGTCGGACTGACCTTCGGCTCCATGGCGGTGCGCTCGGCGGAGGGCCCGGTCAACGGGCTGCCGGAGGAAATGGCCAAGCCGCTCAACTGGGTTCTGGGACAGGTTCGGGACAAGTATGTCGAAGAAGTGAGTCACAAGCAACTGCTCGTGGGGGCTTACCAGGGCATGCTGAGCGCGGCCGACCGGTACGGCGAGTACCGGCCCGCTGCCATGATCGAGGAGTTGGGGCCGGACGCCGACGGAAGGATACGCGAACTCGGCATGAGCGTCCGATTCCTGCCGCTGAGGAGAGCCGTCCTGGTGGAGAAGTCGGTCCCCGGCGGGCCGGCATTCCAGCGGGGGCTGTTGACGGGGGATGTTATCGTCGAAATCCGGGAAGGGCCAGGCGGAGAGCCGAGGACTATAGATGATTTCCACGATATCTACGATGTCATCGGCGCCCTGCAGGACCCCCAGGGCACTGAATCTGCCCTCACGGTCGTGCACGCAGGAGACGGAAGCAAAGAGGAGCTTGCCCTCGGCCGCAAGCCGGCCCGCACGTCCGGCCTCGGAGCCCTGGAGACCACCGGCCCGGACCGGAGAGCCGGCTACCTCTACCTGGCCTTCTTCAACGAGCGCACGCCCGACGAACTCAGGAGCGCAATGGCAGATCTGCAGGGCCGAGGCGTGGAAGGCATAGTGCTGGACCTTCGCTTCAACCCCGGCGGATCGCTCGACGCGGCCGTCCTTTGCGCCGGTATGCTGCTTGACGGAGGCGTGGTGGCCGAGGCCCGGGACCGAACGGGACCGCAAGAAGTCAGGCGCGCCGAGCCGGGAGATGCCTTCCCGGGCGTGCCCCTGGTGGTGTTGGTGAATCGCTACACCGCCGGCGCCGCGGAGGTGCTGGCGGCAGCTTTGCGTGACCACAGAAGGGCCACTCTGGTCGGCGAGACAACACTCGGCAGCGCCAGCGAATACACTGTCATCAACAACCCCTACGACGGGAGCGCCGTCCGGCTCACTGTCGCCAGGTACCACGCGCCGAACGGCGGACCCATCGAGGGTGAAGGGGTGGAGCCCGACGTGGAAGTCAAGCTGTCGTATGAAGATACCCGCACGCTGGCGGCTCACGTGGCCCGGAAAATGGCCCCCGCTCGCTCGGCGGGCGGCGGCGCCCCGCCGGAGCAATCGGTGCCCGCGAGCGGCGCGGAACCGGCTGCGGAAGAGGATGAGCCCTGGCGCGACGTGCAGCTCCAGCGTGCCGTTGAGGTACTCCTGGGCGAAGAGCCCGAGGCCGGGACGGGCCCGGTCGGCGCCGAGAGCGCTGCGCCCGTGCCGACCGCGTCGGGGGGCCCTCAGCAGTGAGCGCCCTTTGTTGGAGGCCGCCGGCACACGTCTGCTCGCACGCGGCGGGAAGGCTTCACATGCATTGTGCTGCTCAGAGGTGACGCCGTAATGCTGAGAAAGAGAGCATGGGCGGGCCTTGTCCCCGGCCTGCTGGTGGGCCTGGTGTTGAGTTCCGTTCTGGCCCGCCGCGTTGACGACCGCAGCGAAGAGCTGCGCAGGGAGTTCTTCGAGCCGCTGGGCTGGCTGCTGGCGCAGATCGAAGAACACGCGGTCGAGGAAGTGGACCGCCATGACCTGCTGGTCGGCGTCTACCAGGGGATGCTGAGCGCACTGGACCGATACTGCGTCTACTGGTCGCCGGCGATGCTCAAGGAGTTCGAGGCCGACCTGGAAGGCGAGTTCGGGGGGCTGGGCATCCAGATCACCTTCGACCCGGCGAAGAAGGCCGTGCGGGTCGAGCAGCCCATCGCCGGCACGCCCGCCGCCAAGCAGGGAGTGGTCGAAGGGGACCTGATCATCAAGGTCCTCGAGGAGTCCACGCAGGTGGAGACGAAGACCGAAGATTTCAAGAGCGTCCACGACGCCGTCAAGCTGCTGCGGGGCAAGCCAGGCGCCAAGGTCACCATCACCATCGTTCACGAAACGGGCGGAGAGGAAAGGGACATCACCATCACGCGCGCCAAGATCAGGGTGCCGGGCGTCCGTGCGGTGGAGATGATAGACCTGGAGCGAAAGATCGGCTACATCCACGTCCATTACTTCAGCAAGCCGACGCCCCGCGACCTGGTGGCGGCGATCCGCGACCTGAACGGGCAAGGTCTGAAGGGCCTTATCCTGGACCTGCGGCTCAATCCGGGCGGCCTGCTCGAAGCGGCCGAGCAGTGCGTAGACTTCTTCCTCGACGCCGACGCCGACATCGTCACCATCAAGGACCGAAGCGGCGCCGAGGAAACGCATCGAACGCGACGCCCCGCGCTCTTCGGCGATGTACCCCTGGTCCTGCTCATAAACCGCTACAGCGCAAGCGGCGCGGAGATCCTGGCCGCTGGACTGCGGGACCACGACAGGGCCCTCTTAGTCGGCGAGCCGACGTTCGGCAAGGCCAGCGTCCAGCGCCTCTTAACCAATCCCCACGACAGAAGCGGCATCAAGCTGACCATTGCCCATTACTACACTCCGGCGGGCCGGCTCATCGAGCGCAAGGGCGTCGAACCCGACGTGGAAGTCAAGCTCTCCGACGAGGAGACGCGCAAGCTGACCCGGCACCTGAGCCGCAAGACCGCTTACCCACCCCTTCCGCCCGACGAGCCGGAGCCGGCCGAAGGCGAAGGCACTGAGGGGGAGGAAGCAGAACCGGAAGAGGAGTTCCGGGACGTCTCGCTCGAGCGCGCCGTGGAGGTCATGGCCGACCTGCTGGCGGGCAGGGCGCCGATCACCGACTCCGCCGCCCGGGAGCAGGTAGCCGCCTCGGCTGCGGAAGGCTAATCGAGCAGCTCCAGAAGCTCTGTCAGGCTTGCGATCACCGTCACGTCGTCCGGCACTGGCGCATCGTCTGCGCTGCGCCTGAGCAACACCGCCCGCAGGCCGGCCCCCCGGGCGCCCAGAGCGTCTTCGTGGTAGCTGTCGCCGACGTGGAGCACCTTCTCGGGCGGCAGGGAGCACGCCTCCAGCGCGCGGCGAAAGATGGCCGGCTCCGGCTTCTCGACCCCCACCTGGCATGAGATGATGGCCCACCGCAGGCGGCTCATAAGGCCCAACTGCTCCAGCAGCGGCCCCAGCCGCACGTCCCAGTTGCTGATAAGGCCGATGCGCTTGCCCCGGCGCTCGAGGGCATCGAAGGTGGGCGTCACGTCGTCGTAGATGCGCCACGCCTCCGCCGCTCCGAAATGCTCCCAGAGGGAGAGGAAAAGCTCCTCGAAGCCGTCGGGCCGGCCGAAGGGGGCGAAGCTCTCCCGCACCACGCGCCGCCACCACGCCATCGCCTCGGGCTCGGTGGAGCCGTATTCGAGGGCGCCCGCCGCCCGCTGTCGGCGCAGGCGCCGCCAGGCCTCCTCGAACCGGCGCTGCACCTGCCGGCCGTCGGCCTCGATGCCCGCCCCGCGCAGTGCGCGAGCGTAGACCTCGCCTACCGAAGGCTCCGGGTAGATGAGGGTGCTGCCCGCATCAAAGAAGACGGCCTCTACGTCCACAGTTCGTCCCCCCGAGTCAAGGCGCGCTGCGGCCAAGGCATTATACGATGCGTGGCAAGTCCGCCGAGGGTCGCGGTGTTTTTGACAGCCATGCCCCTGCCGATGTAATATGGAGGTTCGGGTGCCCCCTTAGCTCAGCGAATAGAGCGCTGGCCTCCGGAGCCAGAGGTCGCAGGTTTGAATCCTGCAGGGGGTGCCATTCTCAAGGACCGGCCTCTCGGCAAGCGCCCCGAAGGGCTGTTTCTTCTGCCGCTAAGGGCTTGGAACCCGCCAAGTGTTCAAACACACGGCCTCTCAGCGCCGCGCGCGACGGCTGGGCCCGAACCGCAGTCGGTCTCACGGCAAGGGAGAAAGCCAAGCTGGGCTTACCCTATTCGGCGTGCTTCTTGTCTGCACCGGACGCTTGATAGGGGCCTTAGCTGGCATCCGGGCGCGAGGGGCGGACCGCGCGGCGCGCCCGGGATCTCGTATCCCTGCCACACGCATGCCGTGTAGAAGGGAATGCCCCAGGCCGGCACGCATCCCGTAGAGGTTTAAGAAGCGCTTGAAATGGGTCATAATAGATACCCTCGATATACGGCAGCCGTACAATGGTACCGTCCGCGATCTAAAGCGGGCAATTCCGCCCGCACGCGGCGATGAGAGGGCCTCGAACCCCTTGACTGCAGAGAAAGCGGGCGTACAATCCGCGCAATGCACAACAACGGTTGAAAGGTACCTCTTCGGCCCGTGAGAATGAGACCAATTCACATGCTCTTCATACTATGCGCGCTTTTGCTTACTGTGTCTGCACTGCTGGCAGGAACGAGGCAGGTCGGCTCCGAGGAGACGAGCGCTCC
>JAUVVP010000383.1 GCA_030604585.1 Planctomycetota bacterium
CTGCGAAAGGCCGCCCAGGAGCTTCTGGGCGACCCGCGGTTCGGACCGACGGAGCGCCCCCGGGCGCCCGAGGCCGCCGCCGCGCCGCGGCCGACGGGCAGAGCAGAACCCGCTGCCTCCCCTGCCGAACGCCTGAATCAGAGGATCGAGGCGGTGCACCAGAGCTCGGCGCGGGGTGAGCGGGTGGTCGTCATTGATGAGCCCAGGGGCTTTCAGCGGTGGCACGGCGAGTCGTGGGCCGACCCCGTGACCCTGGGGCTCGAAAGACAGCCCGGCACGGGCAAGCAGGTCATCGCGCTGCGCCAGCAGGACGGGGACAACAAGAAGTGGGTGATGAGCATTGACCAGCCGCTGGACCTGCGCCCCTACGACGTGCTCACCGTCGACGTGCAGGTGAGTGAGCCGGTCGCCATCTCCCTGGCGGTCTGGACGCAGCCGGGCAACGTCATCTTCGAAAGCCGTGCGCAGACGGTCCGCAAGGGCCAGGCCCGCAGGCTCTCCTTCGAGCTCAAGGGCGACCAGTTCAAATCGCAGACGACCAACTGGCAGTTCGGCACCGAGATACAGAATCCCGCCAACGTCATCAGGATAACGCTCTTCATCTACGGCCGTTCGAAGGACTCCATCCTGATCCGCAACCTCCGCCTGGTCAAGAACGCGTAGGAGAGGGGCGCACCGTCAGGGCGCCGTGCGGGCCAGGGTGAGGACCTGTACGTGCCCCGCGCCGGCCCTCTTCAGGGCCCTGGCGCACTCGTCGGCCGTCACCCCCGTTGTCATCACGTCGTCCATCAGCAGCAGGCGGCGACCCCTTACCCTGGCCGGCTTCCTGACGGCGAAGGCGCCGCGCACGTTGTCCCATCGCCGCTCAACGGGCAGAAGCGCCTGCTGGGACGTGTAGCGCGTGCGCACCAGCACGCCGCACAGCAGACGACACCCCAGCTTCTGCGCAAGCACGCGGGACAGCAGGTGCGCCTGGTCGTAGCCACGCTCGCGCCGCCGCCGTGGGTGCAGAGGCACCGGCACAACGGCCTCCGCTCCATCCATGTCCGTCGGCATCCACCCCCGGTCCAGCACGCCGGCCAGAAGCCGCGGGCCCAGAAAGAAGTCCCCGTCGAACTTGAAGTGTTGGATGATGGACACGGCCGGGCCGGCGTAAGTGAAGAACGCCCGGGCGCGGTCGAAGTGACGCCGCTCCGCCCGGCAGGTGGTGCAAAGGGTCCCGGGAGCAACGGCCGCGGCAAAGGGCAGCCCGCAGACCTCGCAGACCTCGCCCGTGATGCGCCCTGCGGACAGGTCGCGGGAGCAATCGCCACACAGGATACGGGCCCCGCTCTCCTGAAGCGGGCGCCCGCAGTGGTAGCAGTGCCGCGGGTAGAACCAGTCCAGGACCGGGTGGAGCAGCCCGCCCAGCAGCGCGCGGGGAACTGCGGCCGGTGACCTATTAGAGACTATCTCAAAACCCCGATCTACTGCGGCCGGCTGCGAAGGCCGCTGGCTGCGTTGTCGGCGCAAAACGTCCTCAACGTGGCACTTGGCCACGCCTCCGGGCGTTTTGCACCTGCCGCCTTGCCCCCGGACTTCTCGCTCGGCCTCGTCACGAACGGGGTTCTGAGATGGTCTCTTAGTCATCTGATCGCGTGCGAAGGCTCGAGGAGAGCTCTGCCATCGTGGCGGCGGTGCCGTAGTGGATGCGCACCGTGTCCGCCACCCGGGGCGCGTAGCCGCCGGCCAGCGTCACGGCGGCCGCTATGCCGCGTTCGGCACAGGCGCCCAGGACGGTCTCGTCCCGCCGCTTCAGGTCTTCGATGCTCAGGGCCAGCGTGCCGAGCACGTCCTCGGCGTAGGGGTCGGCGCCCGCCACGTAGAGGACGAACTCCGGCTTGTGTGTCTCGAGTGCGCCCAGCAGTCCACGCTCCAGTTCGCCCAGGTACTGCTCGCCGCCGCAGAAGCTGGGGAGCCCAATGTCGAGGTCGCTCTGCCTCTTGATCGGATAGATGGCCTCTTCGTGGATGCTGAAGGTGAAGACTTCCGGCTCATCGGCGAAGACGTAGGCGGTGCCGTTGCCCTGGTGCAGGTCGCAGTCCACCAGCATGGCCCTGCCGACCAGTCCGTCATGACGCACCGCCCGGACGCCGACGGCGACGTCGTTGATATAGCAGAAACCTTCGGCCCAGTCGGGGAAGGCGTGATGGAACCCGCCGGCCAGATTCATGGCGAAGGTGTGCTGCGTGGCGGCCGTCCGGCAGGCCAGGATCGTGCCGCCCGCCCCGAGCGCGAACGCCTCGACGATCTGGCGGGAGATCGGTATCTCGCTGTAGATGGTGCGGCGCGTATGGCGACAGTCGAAGAGGTCGTTCAGATAGGCGGGTGTGTGGACGAGCGCCAGGTCCGCGCGTCGGGCCGGCTCCGGCTCGAGGAAATCGTCCGCCGCCACCAGCCCCGTCTCCACCATCTTGTCGTGGAGGAGCCCATACTTGTCGGTGCGGAAGACGTGCTCGCCGATGTCGCAGTAATACTCGGGCGAATAGATGAACCGGGCCATGTGTGCGCGTTGTGGTTCGGCGGGTCTCACGGTTCCAGCAGCAGGGGGAAGGAGGGCTCCCAGCCCGGCTCGAGGCGCTCCTTGAGCTCCTCGGCGTCAGCGGCGTAGAGGGGGCTTATCTCGACGGTAGGGGAGGACAGGTCCTTTGGCAGCTTGACCGAAGCGCCGGCGGCCTGCAGCCACTGGAGCCAGCGCCGCTGCATCAGCCGTCGCGCTGTGTCGGGGCTGTCCTCGCCTTCGGCGTTCTTGACGGGGGCGAACTCCGTGTTGCGCCGCACCTCCACGAACGCGCACTGGTCGGCGAAGGCCAGCGCCTCGAAGATGAAGCGCTCGAACTTGTAGCAGCCCTTCGGCTGCGAGAGCGCCTTGCGGCCGTCCTCGCCCACTATCTCGTACTGCTTGCGGGCCACGTGCCACGGCAGGCCTTCCGGGTGCCCGGCAACCCGTTCGGCGAACGGCACGTCCATGACGTGAATGGCTATGCTGCCGTAGCGCAGCCGCAGCTTGCCGGACGGCATGCGGGCGGCGGCCACTTCCGGGGGAACGTCCACGTACTCGATGACGGCGGGCCTGTTTCCTTTCAGCACGGCCAGCCCCAGGCCTTCGGCCGGGTCGCGCTTCGGCACCACCTTACAGGAGAAATCGGCCCCTTTGTGCCTGTGATGCCCCAGGAACCGCGGGTCGGCCACGGTCACCAGCGGGTTGTCCACCTGGAAGTAGCTGATCAGGTCCCAGCCGCCGCTGCGGAGCATCTCCAACAGGCCGCTCCTCGCCAGGGCGGCGAAGGTGCCGCCGTGCCCGTCCGGACCCAC
>JAUVVP010000186.1 GCA_030604585.1 Planctomycetota bacterium
AGGGGGTTGGCGATCAGGAGCACTCTGTCGAACTGATGCGGGTTCACGCTCGCGCGCCCCGGAGTCGGTGCAGAGCCGGCTGTTGCGGGCGCCCGAATCATAGCACAAGGAGCCGCCGGCGGACAACCTGTGAGCGCGGCCGGCGCCCTTGACGCGCGGGACGGGCCGGTGGTAGTGTTTAGGGCACGGTCGAAGTGGCGCACGGGCGGATAGCTCAATCGGCCAGAGCGCTTGCCCTACAAGCAAGAGGTTCGGGGTTCAAGTCCCCGTCCGCCCACCATTCCCTCCTGGGCGCCCCTCAGAGGCCGACGGACGGCAGGTGGTCTTTCAGGAACTCCAGGCTCTCGCGCACCCAGCGATCCGGGTCATCCACGTCGCCGCCGGGCTCTCCCATCTCGATCCCGGCCACGCAGGCCTCGCCCACCCGGGTGCAGTTCTCCTCGATGCCCAGTTCGATGGCCTTGTCAACGTAGGCCTTGAAGTCCACGCACCCGCTGCCAAGGATGCTGTTGGTGTGCTTGAAGCCCTCGGTTTCGCTCAAGTGCACGTGGATGATCTTGTCCCTGATCTTCTCGATGCGGTGCGGCGCCTCGCGGTTGATGACGAAGTGCCCGATGTCCAGGTTCGGGAAGACGTTGGGCATGCCGACATCCTCCACGATGCGGGCCGCCTTGTCCGTGCTGTTGAGAACGAAGTAGACGTGCGGCTCGATCTCGAGGTCCACCAGGATGCCCTTGTCCAGGCCCCATTCGGCATACTCGCGCAGCAGGGAGACGGTGTTGAGCCAGGCCTGCTCCGGCAGCATGTCGGCCTCGTGCACGCCGCACCCCCAGCAGACGAGGACCTGCCGGCCCCCCAGCTCGAGCTGGAACTCGCCGCACGCCTTCATGTACTCGAGCGTCTGCCGGCGAAGCTCCGGGTCGGACGTGGCGCAGGGCTGGGTGTGGACCAGCAGCAACTGCGACGACTGAAGGCCGTTGTCCCTGAAGAAGGCGACGATGCCGTCGCGCTCGGCCTGGCTAATGATCGTCGGATCGGCCGAATCGCAGGCCGCATACTCGACGTAGGTGAAGCCGAACTCCACAGCGCTGCGCAGGGCCTCCATGATGTGGCGCTTGCCCACAGCGTAGACGTACGTGTTCAGTGCCAGCTTCATCGGTATCTCCTTCCGATATACGAGACGGTGCGCTTCTCCTCGCAGCGAGTCGGGCATCGCCCGTCACGTGCCTTCCCGTTGGGTCGGCGCTTCTTGTGAGGCGCGCAACAGGAAGGCCCAGTCCTCGCCGTGGGGCATGTGGGGTGAGACCCAGCCCGGGCCGGAATACTGGTCGTGCGTCAGCTTCTCCCCGCGGGCCAGCTCCTGCCATTCGCCGGTGCGGGGATTGAACGCATGGACGTCGTAGCCGCCCTCCGGGCCGTCCTCCGGCAGGCGTATCGCCGTCGTGCCCCCACCCAACAGATAGATGGCGTACTGCCGCCCGGGCTCGGCCAGGCACCATGCGCGACCCGAAACCAGATCGTCGGCGGGCTCCGTCTTCCACCACTCGAAGCGCTCGAAGAAATCCCGCATGTAGCCGTAGCCCACGAGCATCGTCATGGTCTCGTCGCCGCGGCCGTTGATCCATCCGCCGCCGGTGTCGGCTCCTCTGCCGGTGCCGCGGTCGGCCGTCTCGCCCGTGGTCTGGTATCCGCCGGCCATGCACATGCCCCAGGCCAGGCGGCGGCGGTCGTCGGCTGAGCGGGCCGGCGCAACGCGGCTCTCGCCCCAGCCCTGGGGGTAGTGGTCCTCGTAGCCGTATTCCTCGTTGATCTGCGGCACCGGACGACCCGTCTCGGCCTGGAGCCGCCGGTTCTTCAGCATGAAGTCGTGGCCACCGTGCTCGTCCCAGGACTGGTACATCGCGAAGTCCGACCACGCCGAGGTGCGGAAGTGATACTGCCCGTGCCCGTGGACGGACGCCGGGTGCCCGTAAGGGTCCCACTGCTTCACCAGCGTCGCCATCTTCTCCACCCACGCTTCGTCGCGGAACAGCTGGTACTCGTTGGAGATGTCCCAGGCCACGTTGGCGAACGCCGCCAGACGGGAGACGGCGTAGCGGTAGTAGCGCTGCTCGTCCTCGCCGGCGGCGCCTTCCTTCCCGAAGGGGTCGGTGCCGGGCCTCGCCCCGTCCACGTAGAAGACGACGGAGACGATGACGTCCCGCTCGCGGGCGCAGCGCAGCAGGTGCTCGTACCGGCGCCAGAAGGCGAGGTCGACACGGGTTACGTCAATGCCCGGGTCCTCCACGTCGTCGGGCCGCTCCGCGACCCAAGGACACAGGATGAAGGTGAACTCGTCAGTCGGCACGACGTTCGGCTCGAACCAGGCGCTTCCGTCCTTGACGCGCCCCACCATGGCCGCGCGGATCCGGTTCACCTTCAGACGGGCCAGCCTGCCCACAATGCTCTCGACAATGGCATCGTCCTGCCACGCTGCGATCCAATAGGTGGTGGTGCCGTTCCAGAAGTAATGCCGGCCCGTTCCCTCCCATAGGAAGTGCCAGGGGTAGTCGGGGTCGACACGCAGCAGACCAGGACGGCCGGCTTCACGTGCCTCGAACGCCCCGTCGAAACTGCGCTCGAAGCCGTCCTGGCGGAAGGCGACGCTCCACTCGTGCCGACCCGCCCGGCGCGGCATGAAGCGCACGCGGAACAGGCTGCCTTCCGCGGCGTCGCAGAAGCCGTCAACGGCCACGGGGGCAGCGTCCTCGGGGCCCCGAAACTCCCCCTTCACACTGATGTCCGTGAACGGATTCCGCGCCGTGGGCTCCTCGATGCTCAGCGTTACGTCAACGAAGTCGTACACCTCGACCGCGTCCGCCGACGTCGAGCAGGCAATGCCGTCGGGAGCGGGAGATCCGCCTGTGCCGGCCATGGCAGAGTCCTCCTCGAAAGGTCATGTAGGGATTCGCGAGCAACGAACGGCGGCCGCCGCGTACGGGTCCTCGGCCAGCTCCCGGTGAGTGGGGCAGAGACTCGTGACGGCGTCTGCTGCTGCACCACGCCTATAGGTCCGTTGCGTCACCGGGCGACAACTTCGTACCACAGCGTTCGGTGGGGCGGGCCGATGGTGAGCACTGCGCGCCCGTCTCCGTTGGCGCCGACCGACACCTCCGCGCCGCGCTGTCCGCGTTCGTCCAGCGCCCAAGCCTGGACGTCCTCCGCAGGCAGGGGCAAGGTGATGCGGGCTGGGATGACCTCCACCAGCGTCGGGGGTTCGCCCCAGTTGCGGCGCAGCGTCACGCGGTCGTCGCCCAGTTCCTCCCAGCCCCAGCCAGTGTTCTGGGAGTGTCCCGTTGCCGTGATGAGGAGTCGACAGTCGAGAGTCGGGACTGCTGCGTCAGGCAGCGGCAGCTGACCTTCCATCACCGTCACAGTGATCGCGCTGAAGCCGCCCTGCCGCGTGTCGCCGGGCTCGATGACGACGCCGCCCAGGTCGAACGTCCGTCCTCCGCCGAATCCGATCACCGCCTTGCTCATCGGGGTGTCCACCGTCACCACGCCGCGCCCCTCGGTGCTCACGTCCCAGACCAACTCGCCCGTGTCGGAGACGAACCGGTCGCCCGTCCCTGGTACTTCCTCAGGCCGGAGGGCGGCTTCGGGCGGGCTCTGGCCTTCCGTGGCGATGGCGATCCGATGCAGCAGCGCAGCCTCCGGCACCACGCCGACGTCGCCCGCGCTTACCAGGCTCCATGGCCCGCTCGATCGCAGCCGCTCGAGTTCCATCTCCCGACCCAACTCGGCCACGATCTGCTGCCGGGCCGGATGCACGTCGCCGCGCCGGAACATCGCCATGGCCGGGACGAGGCCCACGAGCCGGACGGGGCTCTGGTCGAAGTCGAACCAGTTCCATATGCGGCGCACGTCCCACTCGTCGCGGTGGGAGTAGCGCGACAGGGAGAGGTAGTCCCAGTCCTGTAGGGAGGCATACGACGCATACAGCAGGTTGGCCTCTCCGCCATGGGTGTTGGGGGCGGCGTGCCCGTATTCGGTCACGCAGTGCGGCTTGCGCAGGACGCGCCGAAGGGCGATGCCGGACAGGTTCCCGCCCGGTCGGTTCACCATGGGCACGTTCCTGACGAACCAGTCGTTCTGGTCCCACGGCCGGTTGGGGAACTCCGGGTGGGTCCAGTATGCGTGGGCATCGGTGCAGTCCATGGCCACCATCAGGTTGGGCGTGCTGCAGCCGATGACCGTCCCGATCACGAGCGCCTTGACGTTCAGTTCGTCCTTCAAGTAGTCCTGCATCGTACGCCAGTAGGCATCTTCGGTCTCCCAGAGGAAGCGCATCCAGTCGCGCTGGGCCTCGAGGGTCCGCTCGCCCATGCTCCCGGGCAGGAAGACGGGCACCGTCCCGTCCTCGGTCCGCTCGCCGTCCCGCAGGCCGGCCACGCCGCCCTCACGCAGGCTGATGCCCGCTAGCTTGAGCACGCCGGAGGAACGACGCTCGTCGAAGATGAGCCGCGTCTTGTCGTCGTCCGCGTTCGCAGTGAAGACGAACCGGAACTGCCTCCACTGGTGGGTCAGGTCTGCTGTCGCCGGGAATCCAAGACGACGCCACGGCGCGTGCCCTTCCTCAATGCCCACGCGGATGGCCGCCGGCTCGTCGGCCCTGGCCCAGAAGGAGACCGTGACCGACCTCCCTTCGCGCACGCTGAGGTCGTTCTGCTGGAAGCGGATCGGCCATCCGCTCTCCGGCGGCTTGGTCACGGTTATCTGCACGGACCTGGCCACCTGCTGCGGGGCAGGGACGTCATCCACAATCTCGGCCGTTGCCTGGGCATTGTGCGGCGTCTCGAGGTACCACCGCTCCAGACCTTCCGACAGGTCAGCGTTGGTCAGCAGCTCCTGGCCCAGCGGCTCGGCCGTCCTGCCCCACGCCTCTCCCAGCCGGTCGGTCGTGCCGTAGCGTCCTACGAGCCACTCGTTCCACTGGCGCTGCAGGTCGCTAAGGAACACCTCCGGCACATCGTCCACCGAATTGCCGAGCCATGCGTGGAGGAGGCCGTTCTCGTTGTGGATCTCCACGAAGGCCACGGCCGGGTCTTCGGTGTAGGTCATTCCCGTGTAGGGGTTGCGGTGGGTCAGCAGCTTCCGGGCGTATTCCTTCTGCAGTTCCAGCGCGGGCTCGTGGAAGAAGCCGACGATGTTGCGGTCCTGCGCCCGTCGCATCTCCTCGATCTCGGGCGACAGGCCGTCGTGGCGGTTGATGTAGCGGTAGGTGAGCGTGTTGAGGTTGACGTAGATGCCGGCCTGCTTGAGCTGAGCGATGAAGTAGTCCAGCCGGTCGAGGCCCTCGGGCTCAAGGCTGCGGGTGTCCTCGGCGTGCTCAGCCAGGATGCCCCTGGGGAATCGCGCCATGTCCATGATGTGGAAGCGGACGATGTTGA